>NZ_JBFRDK010000113.1:0-22088 GCF_052113545.1 Paenibacillus sp. TAF43_2 | reverse complement strand
ATCTATAAGTGATAGATTGCTCCATCTTTCCCGATTCAGTCATGCGACCATATCGCGTATCCGGTATTAGCATTCGTTTCCGAATGTTATCCCAGTCTTACAGGCAGGTTACCCACGTGTTACTCACCCGTCCGCCGCTTAGTATCAGAGGTGCAAGCACCTCATCAACTCCGCTCGACTTGCATGTATTAGGCACGCCGCCAGCGTTCGTCCTGAGCCAGGATCAAACTCTCCAAATGGAAGTTTTCGCTTCGACGCGATGTCGAAGAGAAAAGCTTCATGTGTTTGACTTGCTCATAACTTTTATCGCTATATTTGCTCATCCCGAAGGATTTGCGAGGCAGTTATTACTCGTTGTTCAGTTTTCAAAGAGCAAACTTTTCTATCGTTTGTCTTGCTTGTTTTGCTTGTTGACCGCGTGTGTCTCTCGGCCAGAAATAGAATATACCATGTACATGCCTAAATGGTCAAGCGTTTAAATAAACTTTTTTTAAAAAACTTCATTTCTATCATAAAACCATCTTTATTCCGTTCCTTTACGCTGCAGTTCACGCCAAACTTTCTTGTTGCTGTACTGACGCTCTGAGCTAATATCCTTGCCAAACCATGCAGGTGCAATGAAAGCATTGGCTGATGCTTCGGAGTCAAACTCAACCTCAAGCACCGAAAGCTCGATTTGGTCATAGGTATCAATCTCAATGATTCGGTCGTTCCATTTTGCAGTCACTCTGTTTTTCGTCAATGGTATGAAGCCAAAAGCGTTTACTACCTGTTCATAAATACTGTTAGAAATCGAATATTCAATTTCCTCACGTGATAGACCGTTGCCTAGCTTAAAGGTATGCGTGAATGAAACCTCGCCGCTCGCCAGATCAACAATTCTCCGAACACGAAGCTCTTGATTGTCGTCGATAGCCAAATAGGTTTGTTCTATTCTTTGCTCAGAGAGCACCAGCAAATCGTTTTCTTCTATTAATGCAGTTGGAAACGCCGGCAGCAAAAACTTGCGTTCAATTTCTAATGACATGTATAACAGCTCCTTTTTGTATTAGTCTTCCTCCAAGAAAAGCTCATCCAGCATTCTTTCCCTATTGTTAACGAACCTCTTCATAAGCATATAATGATCGGTTTCCTCGAGAGCGGTACGCTCAATCCCTTCAGCAGTCAAATTATAAATCACGGCATCCGGATAAGCCATTAGAATCGGAGAATGTGTTGCGATAATAAATTGTGAGTGCTTCCCTACGAGCTGATTAATACGTGCAAGCATCGCCATTTGGCGGAAAGGAGAAAGTGCAGCCTCCGGCTCATCCATCATATAGAGACCATTACCGTTGAAGCGGTGGAGGAACGTTGCAAAAAAGGATTCACCATGTGATTGCTGATGGAGCGACTTCCCGCCATATGAATCAATAATGCGTGGTCCACTGCCTAACTCACGGTCCATTTGGTCAATATTAGTCGCCAAATTATAATAGCTCTCCGCTCGAAAAAAGAACCCATCCCTTGGTTTGTTTACGCTGCGCACAAGCCTCAAATGCTGATGAAGTTCTGAATGGGTAGCTTCTGTAGAAAAATTAAAGTTAATCGTTCCGCCTTCCGGATTGAATCCGAGTCCAATCGCGATCGCTTCCATCAGCGTAGACTTGCCCATTCCATTTTCCCCAACGATGTATGTTACTTTCGGATGGAACTCCAGCTCGTATAAACTCCGGATAGCACTTAAATCAAACGGATAAGAATCGAAGGAGGGTACTGTCTCCCGAAGGAGCTTAACGCTTCTTAAATAAAGACCTTGCTGGCTTTGTCTCATCCTGTACGCCTCCAAGTTCGATTATGCCTTATCTGATTCTACTATTAACCGCAGCACTTTTTGAACTTTTTCCCGCTTCCGCAAGAACAAGGTTCATTACGTCCGACTTTTTTCTTCGATTGCATATCGATTACTTCCGCTTGAGCAGCTGGCTTAGGTGCATTATTCAGCACCATGCTCACGTTTGCACGTTTTGCCGCTAGCTCTTCTGGGGAATAACCTTTGATAGCCCATTGCTTCGTGCTGTTCATTAATGGAACGAGCAGATCGGTAATATTCCTCACTGTCTCCAAATTTGGAAGTTCAATAAAGTCTTGAATTAACTCAATGATAGAAGCTAAAGAATCTCCGTTTCTCGCAGCATCGGTACATTCCTCAGCCATCAAATCAGCTTCTTCACGATCAATCTCATAACGCTCTAGTACAAAACGGACTAGATTCATATAGTGACTGTTTCGCTCCACATATTCTGCTTCTCCAGCTTTCAAAAGCTGCTGCTTCGTAAATGGACAAAAATCCAAATCGTGTCTAAGGTCTCTTTCTTTCACAATAGCCTCAGGATCTACTACCCGATAGTCTGATATGTAGCCACTCTCTTCAATGAAAAATTGCTCATAGTAATCTTGGGCAGCAAACAAAACGTTCATAATATCATATTGAGCAAGAGGATGATCATCCTCTGAGATTACAAATGATTTCAACTGATCTATCGTCAATGTTCCATAATAATAGAGTAGGCCCTGCGTTAACCGTATCCATTCCGTGTTTCGATTAAGAATAGGCGTTTCCTTTAAGAGGTCCCCTGCTTTAATGAATTCCACCAGTTCGGCTGGCATCATCACAACATGCTTGCCATCTACCGTTCCCGGAAATAAAATACCGCGCTCAAGGAAATATGTATACTGCTGCAATTCAAGCAGCGGCTTGTCCCAAATCCCTTCATTTTTCACTATTTTCTGAACAAGCTTCAATCTATTATGATCAAAGCAACGAGTTGCCATTTGTAGATTGTCTGGTATCAGCTCTGAAAGCTTCTCCACAAGCCCCTGCTTGTTAAGTGAGCTTAGGTTGCTAATATCCAAATTCGTACGTATTCTAGTTAATTGCTGCTTCGATAATGTGCTTAGCGCATCCGCATAAGACAGTGGATAGGTAAGCGGCGGCCATAATTTTTCCAGTGCTTTATCTAGCTTTGTTGTCATAATAATCTCCTAACTCGTAGATGTATTTCATGCTCTTCTATGAATTATGAGTGGTACACTCAAAAGACATGCAGGTTCAAAGATAACAAAAATTGAAGATGTAATCAAACAAATCTGTTACTAATTTAATCACAAAATGTAAACTCAACCTATAAATTACGAATTCAAACCTAAATAAAAGCCTCACAGATCATCAAGCGATCTACGAGGCTTATTCAAAATCTATCAAGATTTATCCATACCTTTTACACTTAACAGCGAATTAAGCTGCTCCAGTAAATTACCGCCGCCAGTGAGCGAGATAGTCCCGATTTTTTCGCAAATTTTCTCAAGAAACTCAAGCTCTTTCAGACGATAGAGTGTGCCGTTCTCATCCATTAGCTTAGCGGTATTTAGCAGGCTTCTAGTAGACGCTGTCTCTTCTCTTCGTGTAATGAGATTGGCTTGCGCCTTCTTCTMAGCAAGCAGCACTGTATTAAGGATGTCCTTAATATCACCCGGCAAAATAATATCTTTGAGGCCCGCCGAAACGAACTCTACACCGTAATGCTCTTTCTGCTCGTTCAGACGTGTAAGTACAAAATTTGCGATTTCTTGCTTCATGCGCAGCAGATCGTCCAGCTTTAGAGTACCGACATATTCGCGCAAAATAAGCTGCAGCAAAATRTACACCTGCTCCTCGAACGACTTAATCTGAAATGCTTTTAGCGGGTCAACAACCTTGTACTGGCACACAAAGTTCAGCCGCAGCGTCACCTTGTCCTCTGTCATGATCTCTTGTCCAGTCATGTCCAGCTGAAGCTGGCGCAGATCAACCGTCTTCACCTGCACGCTCGTTGGTCCTTTCCAGAAATAATATTTTCCCGGACGAAGCTCGCGCTGCAACACGTTATTAAAAAATAACAACCCCGTTTCATAGCTTGCCACCTCGAACACTTGCATAAAGCTTTGCAGCCTCGACAGCAGTGATCTATCGATCTCTGATGTCAGTTCTGGATTCCGAATGTCTATACGGATAAATGAATGTTTTTTCATTACATTCCAGAAGCCATAAAGCCCTGGTGTCAGCAATGCGGCAAATTTGCCATCCTCAAAATGCAGCACATACTCATAATCCTGCACATCAGCTATCGTCAGCTGCTCGGCAAGCTGCTCATCGTGGAGAAATAGTTTCAACTCCATATTTGGAACAGCGAAACGCTTYGCAATATTTTGCAAAATAACGGTATCGTCAGAAAATGATGTATGGCGATATACGCCCGGCTGCAAAAGCTTTATGTAACTGCCTTTTTTGAAAAGCAGACCTCGTTCATCGTTCTTGATAATCACTTTTTTAAACATGATTTAGCACCTCTTTACACGGTTTGGTTGATCTTTGGAACAGGAGCGCTCCTGCGGCTAGACCGGAATCAGGCTTGAGAAGGGAGCGTAGCAGCTTTACAGCTTCGTTGTCGATAGTCGAGCACGGATGTACCTTCCATCTGTGCTCGTTCTATGTCTTACTCTGCTATAAGAGGCTACTGGCTCCAATCGGTATCCACCGATTGCATAGATTTTGCTGCAGTGATTGTGCCGAGGCATCGTCTGAGTGCTCCTGCAAAAGAATCGCATCTACAACATTAGTTCTCCTTTGGAGGGAGTCAGAGTGCTCCGAAGAGCTTATTCGCGGATTAGGCGATTGTCAATAGAGGGACTAGATCCACTCTATCCTGTGGGAGATTAAGACGATATGAGCGATACAGTATACAAGCGCATAGTATGCGCATGCACTGCGGGATTTTTAGAAATCCCAGCCAAGGTACGCCATTCGTACATGAACCTCATCTATTATTGAAGTTATCTTTAATAGCAATTTAATAAAAGCTAGGTGCCTTTTATAGCAGCCATTGGCTTGCATTTGGCTACCACGGCAGCTAAAGAAGCGCCAACAACGCTGTCGATGATCTGATCTACGTCTTTATATGCCTGTGGGCATTCATCGAGAATGGCCTGCAAGGAAGCGTGGTTAACGAGTATTTCATCATCCGTCCCAACCTTCAGCGATTGTTCAAACTGATCAACCGTTACCATTTCTTTTGTTGCTTTTCGCGATCTCGCCCGCCCCGCTCCATGGCAAATCGAATAGAAGTTTTTCAGTCCCTCTTCCTTGCCTACCATAATATAAGAGGAAGTTCCCATAGAGCCCGGGATGAGCGCGGGATGTCCCGTCTCCTTGTACACCGGCGTATTTAGAAAATGCCCCGGCGGAAGCGCACGCGTTGCCCCTTTGCGATGGACGAGCATCGGCTGGTTGCGGTGAAACTCCTTAAGCGCGTAGTTATGCATCAGATCATAGAGAACCGGCATTTCTGTACTTGCTCCAAACACTTCCTGAAAAGCTTCACGGATACCGAATGCAATCATATGACGGTTGCTTACGGCGAAGTTGAGTGCAGAATACATCAGGTTCAAGTAGGTCTGCCCTTCCTGACTCGCAATCGGGGCATAGATCAGATTAGGGTCTGGATTGCTAACTCCCCACTGATTCATGGCTTCCTTAATAACCTTATTGTGTTCGCGTCCAACCATTCCGCCCCATGACCTAGAGCCAGAGTGAATCATGACGACAACCTGACCGTCGAACAAGCCCCATTTTGCCGCCACATTTGCGTATTCCTCATTTATCTCCAGATACTGAATTTCAATGAAGTGATTGCCGCTGCCAAGCGATCCGAGCTGCCCACGCGCATATTTCATAATTTTCGGAGGCAGTTGATTTAAATAGGTATGATCGAAGCCGAACTGGGATTGCTCCACATGCGTCAGCCATTGCTCATTTGGCACATATTTCTCAGGCAGACCCTTCAAGCCATGCTGTACCACACTCATAACATCGATATCGTCGTAGTTCGAGTTCCTACGCTCGTTAGTCGGTACGTATTTCTCGATTGCGGCGATCAATGCTCTACGAATATTTTTGTCAGCGAGCTCACGCTTATGAAGCGATGTTGTATGAACGCGCATCCCACAGCCGATATCAGAGCCGACAATAGAGGGTGATACACAGCCATTTTTCATATTCCAGACCGCAGTCGTCCCAATGCAGGTTCCAATGCCAACGTGGGCATCAGGGGTATAGCTCATATATTGATTTCGAGGAATTTGCAAATTGTTGTTTGCCATTTCATATACTTTGTCCCCAAAGGCTTGGAGCACATCTTCATTCGCAAATACGTGGAGTGAGCCATGCTCAAGCTCCATTTCATGATGATTGCCTCCATGTCTCTTATGCTGCATTATCATCGTAATACCTCCCGTGCTTCAAGCTATACGTGTCATAACTCGTTGGCTTGCTCGCTTCTTATGAGCTTTATATTGCCTGATTTTGGAGACCGTGAACATGGTGCAAGTATTACGATGGAGGAAAATTTTCCTTTTTGTTCAAATTCGCGATCTTCCTGTTAAGATAGAAAAGAAGAGCGCTTATGATCGGAGGAATACATAAATGGCAAAAGAAAGCTTTGATAAAGAGATCCAGTTTTTGCGGATGCTCGTTCTTACGAGCGGTGCATATAATCGCCAGCAGTATGCGGACAGGCTGGGCATCTCCATCCATACCTTCGATAAAACGATCAAACGTCTGAAAGAGGTTGTGAATAGCGTTTACCAGCAGCTGCCTGAGGATAAAGGCAAGGAGTTTGCCGAAACCATTCGTTACAGCTATCTTGATTCTTCGGAACCGATGCTGCTGTTTCTATTTCGCGCCAAATCTCTAAAAGAATCAGAGAGTCAGCGCCTCTCCTTATTGCTCGCTGCTATGCACGAGAAATCATTTACTGCAATGGAGCTCCTTGATCTATGCTGCAGCAGCATGCCGGAAGAGCTCTCGCTTCCTGACGAAAAAACGATACGAGGCGATTTGAAATATTTAGAGCAAGTAGGCGTCATCAAAAAAGAGTCTGGAACGCGCCCTTTTCGCTATCGGATATACAATGATTTAGTACAGCAGCTCTCACGCGATGAGCTGCTCGATCTATATGACTTTGTAGACGTTATGGCAAATACCCAAATCCCCTCCGTACAGGGTTATTTGCTTCGTGATGGTGTCAAGAAATACATGAATCGGAATCAGGTCGATTACGGCTCGGTTGAACCCTTCTTATATAAGTACCACTATTACTCTCGTATTTTGGACGAGGCACATCTCTTTACTCTGCTTGCTGCGATACGTCATCGGCGCACGGTCAGCTTTCTCTATTTTTCGCCGAAAAAAGAAACCAGCTACACATCCAAAAATACGAATCCATTATTTGAGCGCGATACCGAAGGACAGCAGGAAACGCTGCTCCCTCTAAAAGTTGTTTACGATCATCAATATGGCCGCTGGTACCTACTTGGGCATCACGCCCGCTACGGCATTAAGAAATACCGAATGGAAGGCTTAACCCAAATTTCGGAAGAGGAAGCGGCTCCCGAGGCATTATTCGAGTCCAAAAGAGATGAGCTGGAGCAGCGGATTAAACATAGCTGGCTAATTGATACGGGCAAGCCTGTTCTGGTGCGCGTTCGCTTCTTTCATCCCGGACCTCATATCCCAAGCTTCGTGATGGAGCGTGTTCTGCTCCAAGGACAATGGGGCACTATTTTAGAAGAAAGTGAAGAATCCTTCATCTATGAAATTGAGGTGAACGGAACGATTGAAATCAAGCCTTGGATTAGGAGTTTTGGCTCAAGCTGCGAGGTGCTTGCTCCCTTGAAGCTCAGGCAGGAACTGATTGAGGAATGGAAGGAGATAAAAAGCTACTATGAATCCTTTTGAGAAAATATTCAACTATCAGATTTTATCCAAGCTGGAAGGCTCCAGTACGTTCATCATGACTTCGCATGAGCGAAGCTGGCTGAAGACCATGCTTGAGCATCCCGCTGCTGCGGCTGCTTTGTCTCCAGAAACGCTTATTCAAATGAACACTATATTAGAAGAAGATCAATCCATGGATACTGGCGGGCTTCTGCATAAGGCAGCTAGTAGAGAGAAGCAAGTCTATCATTCTTACATTCGTCCGCTTCGCCAAGCTATCACTAACAAAAGCCTACTATATATAAGCTATAAAATTAAAGGAGACCGCACCTGTACGGAGCAAAGGGGGCTTCCCTATAAGCTGGAATATTCGATGGTCAAACGGGAATGGTATCTTCTCTGGTACCATATCAATCATCGAATGCTGATGAGCACAAAGCTTGATAACGTGACGGGCAGCAGCGAGCAGGTTTGTCCAACGGAATATTACGAGCAGCTAATTGGTATCGTTCAAGGCTTAATGAAAAAACGCAGCATGAGTGCGAACATTCTTGTTGTTCCCGAATACAACGGCGAGCTCTCGCGCATTTTGTATGCTTTTTCTTGCTTCGAGAAAGAAGTCAGTTACGCTGCCGACTCCAACGAATATACGATTCAATTACACTTTTCAAGCAAGGACAGCGAATATGTTCTTTCCAAAACTCGCTTCCTCGGAAAGCGGGTTCGCATCATCGATGGCGAGCACCTGCGGCGCCGTATGCACGAGTCTGCGACAAAATCCCTAGCACGATATGCACAATTTGACGAAAAATTTTATTTAGAATGATTATAAAATGATATTGATTTCCTCCTATAAAACGGTAACATAGGGTATGAGGCGTAATCATACAAAATCAATGAGGTGAATCTATTATGAGTACTGAGAAGAACAAGCTCACAACTAGCTTTGGCGCTCCCGTTGGAGACAACCAAAACTCGATGACAGCAGGCTCACGTGGTCCCACATTAATTCAGGATGTTCATCTGCTTGAAAAGCTGGCGCATTTCAATAGAGAACGTGTTCCAGAACGCGTTGTCCATGCCAAAGGCGCAGGCGCACATGGCTACTTTCAGGTTACGCATGATGTAACGTCTTATACGAAAGCTAACTTTTTGTCCGAAGTAGGAAAACGCACACCTATGTTTATACGTTTTTCAACCGTAGCGGGCGAGCTCGGCTCTGCCGATACGGTGCGAGATCCACGCGGTTTCGCCGTTAAATTTTATACAGATGAAGGAAACTATGATCTAGTCGGCAATAATACACCCGTATTCTTCATTCGTGATGCGATCAAATTTCCAGACTTCATTCATACTCAGAAGCGTCATCCTCAAACCCATTTAAAAAACCCGAATGCGGTATGGGATTTCTGGTCCTTATCGCCTGAGTCTCTGCATCAGGTTACAATTCTTATGTCTGACCGCGGGATTCCTGCTACGTTTAGACATATGCATGGTTTTGGAAGCCATACTTTCAAATGGGTGAATGACCAAGGCCAAGCGGTATGGGTGAAATACCATTTCAAAACAGAGCAAGGTGTTCAAAACATCTCTAATGAGGTAGCTGCCAAAATTGCTGGCGAAAATCCTGATTATCATACGGAAGATTTATTTAATGCAATAGCAAGTGGAGATTTTCCTGCGTGGAAGCTTTATGTACAGATCATGCCTGAAGAGGATGCGAATACATATCGCTTCGATCCGTTTGACGTGACGAAAGTTTGGTCTCAAAAGGATTATCCATTAATTGAGGTCGGTCGCATGGTGCTTGATCGCAACCCGGAAAATTATTTTGCAGAGGTGGAGCAAGCAACGTTCTCACCTGGTTCATTTGTTCCAGGTATTGAAGCTTCCCCGGATAAGATGCTCCAAGGACGTCTCTTTGCTTACTCCGACGCTCATCGTTACCGTGTTGGCGCCAATCATAATCAGCTGCCGATTAATCGCCCTGTCGCCCCGGTGAACAATCACCAGCGCGATGGCCAGATGCGTGCAGACGGCAACGGAGGAGCATCGATTTACTACGAGCCTAACAGCTACGGCGGACCAACGGAGTCGCCGGAAAACAAGCCAACTCCGTTCGAAGTGTCAGGAAATGCAGACAGCGTCGGTTTTGACCATAATGACCACTACACACAAGCTGGCGATCTTTATCGCCTTATCAGTGAAGAGGAACGCGCCCGCCTTATTGAAACGATCGTCGGCGCTATGAAGCCCGTTGAGAAAGACGAGATCAAGCTTCGCCAGATCGGCCATTTTTTCAAAGCAGACCCTGATTTTGGTCAACGGATTGCCGAAGGACTCGGCTTGTCCATCTCACAGCAATCGTAATTTCTTATATACCGCATCATCCAGCCTTGCAGCTTTCGAATCCTTTTCGAGAGCCGCAAGGCTTATTTATTTGAAGTTATGGTGGCTCGGGACGGAATCAAACCCTACATGTTCATTTATGTTCTTTTGATCCTTCTCTTCCATGCGTAATTAAACAAACCGTAAATATTTTATGCGGAATAATGTGATCCAATTAATCTTCCTCCGTAGGTGTAGATTAAGCTATGATTATAATCCGTTTCTATCTTTGAATAACAATGCTTTCAGTGCAAAGCGAGGTAAAATTAATTGCCTCTTCCATCTGGAAGGCTGCTTTATTAATCGATAAAGCCATTCCAAATTTAACTTTTGCCATATTACAGGCGCTCGCTTTACGGTTCCAGCAATTGTATCCAGACTCCCGCCAACGCCTATAGCAATCCTAGCATTGAGACTATTTTTAAACGTATGAATCCAAAATTCCGCTTTAGGCGCACCTAAGGCAACGACTAAAACATCGGGACTCAAGCTTGCAATTTCATTCACAATTCGCGATTCATCCTTAGGTTCAAAAAAACCATGATGCCTTCCGACAATAGACACGTTTGGGTATTTCATATTGATCACTTCTAAAGCCTTTTTACTCGTCATCTCACTTGCGCCCAGCAGATAAAACGACCATTTTTTCCTATTGCCCATCTCCAATAGATTGATCAGAAGATCGCATCCCGTAACACGCTCTGGCAGCGGATTCCCCTTTAACCGGGAGACCATGACGATGCCTGCACCATCAGCAGTAAGGTGTTCCGCGTCGTTAATAATGGAACGAAGCTCTAAATTTTGCTGACAAGACATGCTGATTTCCGGATTCAAAGTCACCACGTGAAAAAGCTCTGTTTTATTCTCCGCAATAACTTCGTCAATCAAATCGACAGTTTCACCCATCGTTATTTTAGGGATGGGAATGCCCATAATTAGAGAATGATTTTCCATTAGATCCACCTTGGTTTTTTATCCACATTCTAACATAAATGAGTAACTCAAACTATCTTGCTCTTTCATGCTCTGATGAACTCGCTGCCCAACCAATAGAAAAAAGCTCTAAGGACAATTCCTTAGAGCTGCTTATCTTATTTATAAATATTATCAGGCGAATGGGTAAATCCAGAAACGCTCCGTTCCAAAGCGCTCTTGAATTTCCGCATCCTGAAGGGTTTTATTGCCCATTAACTCGGCCGCTTGAAACTGGGAACGATGTGCTTGTATCGAAGCCATTTTTTGATGCAAAAATGGTTTAATATCATTTACGATTTGAGGTTTTCCAATTGCTTGTTGATGGTTTTTGGAAAAAGCTACGCAATATACAATTGGCCTCTCCGATTGCGGCAGCCTGCCGACTGTCCTAATGACTGACGCCCCGCATGCATCGTGGTCGGGATGAACGCTATAGCCTGGATAAAAAGTGTACACAATCGACGGATTCAGCTCCTGAATAAGAGCTTTTATTTGCCCATCCAACTGCTCTTGATCTTCAAATTCGAGCATTTTATCATGAAAACCAAGCATTCTCAAATCTTGTATACCGATGGCTTGGCATGATTCCTCCAGTTCAAGCTTGCGTATAGCGGGTAAAGTGACCCGATTGGCGAACGGAGGTATTCCCATATTTCGGCCCATTTCCCCAAGTGTCAAGCAAGCATAGGTCACATGAGCTCCATCTTGGATATGCTTAGCCAGCGTTCCCGAAACGGAGAAAGCCTCATCATCCGGATGCGGCAGTATAACTAAAATATTATTTTGTCCCACAGAATTTCTAATCTCCTCTCTCATCAGAAGGGTTCCTTGCTTAATTGCAGTGATACGACAAGTTTCCCTTGCCCATCATGACCTGCCAGAATCAGCCGCTCTGGTTCGTTCTCATCCCAGTGGGTAAGCCCCTCTGAGTATACCCAGCCTTGCGACATTTTCAAGCCAACCCGATAAGGTCCGCTCCCTGCAATCGAACCGTGAGAATAACGAATCACCACATTCGTAAGGAAATTGGCTGCTGGATGCTTTGAGCTGTCGAGATGAGCAGCGTAAGCACCTGTAGTCATTTCAAGATGAATAAAAAGTTCCTGATTTTTAAAGCTATCTATCCTCTGCTGCACCTTTTCTTGATTAATCAGCTGCAACTTTATCCCTCCCCATATTTCAGAAAAACCATATCAATAAATCGGATACTGAAACAATTTTATCATATTTGCACGAAAAGAAATAACGAGTGCTGAAGGCTTGCAACTTTACACAAGAGACTAGTTGATTTCTCAAATTGAACAAGTCATATACTTACCCTTGGTGGATATATATACCTATTATTCGCGTGGTTCTACCGAACTAGATTGTCGAAAGTATATATGATATACTAACTTACAAATTTATAGAACAAACACACTAGATTTTACCATTCATATTCTTTCGGAGGCGATCATTACAACAGTAACCCTACTCATTTTGCCAATACCCCATCGCATCTTTTATAAGAATTTTACTGGAGGTTACCTATGAGAAACCTAACGATTAGCAAAAAACTGCTCGGAGGATTTATTGCTATCCTTATATTATTAACTATGATTTTGAGCATTAACTTAACTCAGCTCACATCGCTTAATCGTACATATACAGAATTAATTGAAGATCGAACACAAAAAATGCTGCATATTAAGAACATGGTCATAGCTGTAAAATCAGAGCAGGTTGCCATACGAGTTTACGCCATGCTTGGTGATCAAACGTCGCTAAACGGAATAACTGCTGCTCACGAAAATTATATGAACATCAGCAAGCAGCTGGCATCTACATTCTATACTCCTACAATGATTGACTCGCTCAAGCAAGCTGATCTCATCGAAAATGAGTATTTTCAGCTTCTTGAAAAGGTTATCAGTCTCAAAAAGGAGAATCAAGAGAAGGAGTATACCACTCTTCTTGCGAACCAGGGACGCACCATAACAGCAAAGATTGAGAAAATTCTTACGGACATGGAAACCTATCAACAAGAGCAGCTGAACATAAGCTCAGCGAAAGCATCCAAACAAGTGGACGAAGTCATCAGATTCATCATTACACTCGGGATCATCGCTCTTGTGCTTGGCATATCCATCGCTTTGTTAATAGGCCGACTCATCACCAGACCCATTATTCAAGTCGTAAAAGCTGCGGAGAAGATTGCTTCTGGGGATCTTACAGGCAAAGCCATTATTATAAAAAATAAAGATGAAACGGGTATGCTTGCGAGTTCGTTTAACACGATGTCCGATAATCTTAGAGCTTTGATTAAACAAGTTGATTCCAATGCGGAGCAAGTAGCCGCATCCTCAGAAGAACTAAGCGCAAGCGCCGAACAAACATCGCTTGCAACGGAGCAAATCGCGGTCACTGTACAGGATGTTGCCTCAGGCGTTGAACAGCAAGTGAAGCTTGTGAACGAAAGCTATCAGACGATTAATGATATGTCGATTGGATTTCAGCAAATTGCTGAGAATACACATACTGTCTCTTCCAAAGCTTCCGAAGCGTCAGAGAAGGCAACTCTTGGGAACGAATCGATTAAAACAGCCGTTGCGCAAATGGGTTCAATAAATGATACGGTCAATGGGCTTGCTTCGGTTATTGCGGAGCTTAATGGACAATCAAATGAAATCAACCAAATTGTTGGAGTCATATCGGATCTCTCCACACAAACCAATCTGCTCTCACTGAACGCCGCTATCGAGGCAGCAAGAGCTGGCGAGCATGGGCGCGGCTTTGAGGTCGTCGCAACGGAGGTGCGAAAGCTATCCGTACAATCGACACAATCAGCTAAGCAAATCGAGTCGCTCATCTCTACGATACAGATTGAAATGCATAATGCTGTTCAGTCTATGGAAGCTGTAACCAAGGAAGTGTTGTCAGGTATTTCTCTTGTTACTACAGCAGGAGAATCATTTGAATATATACAAAATGCCGTTAATGATGTCGCTTATGAATCCGTGAAGGTTTCCTCGGCTGTGCAGCAGCTAACCGCTGGAGTTGATGAAATTACCGGTTCAATGAAAATGATTTCCGAGGTGACCCAAAACTCCGCGGCAGGTACAGAGCAGGTTATCGCCTCTACGCAGGAGCAGCTATCCTCTATCGAAGAGATATCCGCCTCCTCTAGTGCACTTGCAAAAATGGCGGAGGATTTGCAGCATAACGTGAATCGCTTCAAAACGAGTTAGAAGAACGAATGTTTTACCTCCGGCTTTTTATGGTATACTGCTACAATATTAATATGCTGGAGGTTTGCCTTATGAAAATTTATGTTATTCAATCATTCAATGAGGATGGTTTGGAAAATGTGTATGTAGGCTCAGATGAGGAAAAAGCGTTATCGCTGAAAGCAGCTGACTTTGACAACTGCGATGCCCTCTTCGTTGAAATCTGGGAGGACGGCGGCAAAACAGATGATTTCCGCCTTGTAGAATCGCCCGAAGAAGATGAGGCAGACGCTACAAATAGTGAAGAGATTCAGTAGTTCCGATCACCAATAACAAGCAAATGTGCAACCTTTTGTCGAACACTGTCGTCTAGTGTTCGACTTTTATTTTTTAAGGAGAGACATACATGCTACATATGAAGAAATCGTTATCCAAAATGGCTGTACTCGCACTCACAGTATCGATGCTCGCTGCAGGCTGCAGCGATGCCGGGAAAGAACCGGCAAAAAATGCATCAGGAAATGAGACAGCGGCTACAGAACAGCCCACCGTACCTCCTGCAACAGAAGCTCCAACGGAAACCGAAGCTCCACCTGCTACGGAAGAACCTGCTGGTGATCAGGCAGCAACTGAACCTGCAGCAACTGAAAAACCAACCGCAACTGACACAAGCAAGGAAAATGATACTGGCGTAAAACCTTCAGCGACTGCAAAACCGACCGAAAAACCATCAGGTGCAAAACCTGAACAGAAACCGGCTGCAACAGCGAAGCCAACACAAAAACCGACGCAAAAACCAACAGTCAAACCAACACAAAAACCGAGTGCTACACAAAAGCCTAGTGCAACGACAAAACCTCCTGTAAAGCCTTCTACGGACATTAAGGTTTCGGATATCACGACAAAAATTACGACCGATCTTGAATTTCCGATGCTTGGTAATGTAGAAGCTGAGCGTTTGAAGGATGTTTTCGGAACCGATTTTGATGGTCTCGTGACCGAAGGCGTCTACTTGCAGGCGATGATGAACGTTAAAGCTACTGAGCTCGCTATCGTCAAGTTGAAATCCGATAAAAGCTACGATGCTGTAGCTAAAGCTTTTGAAGCGCGCGCAGCCGACATTCAAAAAACGTTTGAAACTTATTTGCAGGATCAATATGAGGATGCTAAAAACTACAAAATTGTTAGAAACGGAAACTACGTGATGCTGTCCATCTCGCATGATCAGGATGCAGTAGTGAAGATCTTCAACAGTTTCTTCAAATAATACTTTATTCACAAAAACCTGACCGATAGCGGTCAGGTTTTTTTATGGTTTTGAAACATTTTGCCTTTATTGATCGTGTTAGGTGTGAAGGAGTCGACGATCATGCCAAATGAGTATTCCGATGAATATTTAACCCAGCTTGTTCAACGTTACGCGGATATGATAATGCGTATTGCTTTCACCTATCTTAAAAACAACGCAGACGCTCAGGATGTATGCCAAGAGGTATTTATAAAAGTTGTTAAGCTGCAAAAGACGTTCGAGCTGGCCGAGCATGAGAAGGCGTGGATTATTCGAGTTACGATTAACGCTTGCAAGGATATGCTGCGCAGTCCATGGAAAAGATTCTTTTTTCCCATTCGTGATGCATCTATTCCGATCCAACATTCAGACAACAGAGAAGTTGTTGCCCGCGTCTTAGAGCTGGATCAAAAATACCGGATCGTCATTTACCTCTATTATTTTGAAGATTACAGCACTGCAGAAATAGCCCAGTTATTGAACAGAAACGAGAGCACAGTAAGAACACAGCTTAAGCGCGCTCGTGAAATATTAAAAGGGAGCATGATTGGAGGATTCGCTAATGAATAGATACATAAGCGGAATGAAGGAAATTCAGGCTGGCGATGAGCTGAAGAAGCAGATGATTCACCACGTACAACAGCAGTCAGCGAGAAAACGCAAAACGTTATCCATAAAAAAAACAGCAACCCTATCGGCCGCTGCTTGTATAATTGTTTTTTTGGTTGTGCTTGGAGCATCCTTATTGCAGCATGAGAACAAAAAAACAGCATTTGGCGGTTTCGTTATTACGGCCTATGCCGCAGATGGCACATCGATTGAGATGAAACCTGAAACTCAGCTTCCGCTAGGAAAATATAGTCCGCTAATGAGCAGTGTACCCGGTTTTCCAATTCGCATCGTTGCAGATGAAGCAGACATCATTACAATTACCGTTACAGAAGGAAATCTTCTTCTTTGGTCCCCTTCAGACTCGAAGGTCATTCAAAAAGGAAGAAGCATGAAAACTACATCCGGTACCATTGTATACTGGACTCCTCTTGAAGAGGGTGAAGAACATTCTCTTAGTCAATCAGCTACGGTTTCAGTAACAGCCCTCACGGGCAAAAAAGAGCTGGGTCGCAATGACATTGAAATAAACACGGATGACGGGCTAAATTATAGCGGAGTGGTCAAAACGCCCTAATCTTAGGATGCCATATTTCTTGTCTGCCGAGCAGAGAACGTTCTTGAGCTTGCACGAAGCAGCATTGTAACAGCTATGCATTCCAATAAGGTCATGAGCATCAGTGTGAAATCCTGCAAAAAACTCATACTGTCAACACTCCAGCCTAGCAGAGAAAGATTGGTCTGCATGAATAAAATATGACCAAAAAACGTTACGATGCTGAACAAACTGATTATTTTATGGTAAGTCTGAACGGCTGGAAGCTCTATTTTAATCATTCCATAAAAAAGAAGCAGTGTATTCGGCAACATACTGAATGCAAGCTTATAATCTGTTGTCCATTCACTAAATCGAAGCAGCAGCAGCGTCTCCACTACCGTTAATCCCAATGCAAAAATCAGAATAGGTTTTACTTTTATTTGCATAAGCGATGTCTCATACTTTGCCAGTAATACACCCAAAGCCACGAACGTGAAGCCAAAGCCGATATATCTCGTCACAAACAAATACAAATAATCGATGTAGGCAGGGTCGATCGCGGGAAAGCTCTCAGCTGTTATACCGAATAACGTTTTTAAGCTTCCTGATACAAACTGCATGCCAACAAATCCAGTCAGCGTCAATATAAGAGCAAGGCGACTGTATTGCTTTTGGATAAGCCAATAAGCCGTTAATATACCAAACACAAGCGGCGGGATAAACCAAAATTGAACGAATGGTCCGTTTAGGAAAAATGCGATAAACAGTACCTTCGCTTGGATAAAAAGATTTCCTGCCGACCAGCCGTCGCTAATCAGCTTAGGAACGATGCTCTCTGCAACAAACAGACAACAAAATAAGCAATAAACGATACCGATACGCAGCAAATATTTTTGAATATAAAGCCTTGGATTTGCTGCATGGCTCCAGCCTTTATAGGCAAGAAAACCTGCTACAACATAGAAGCATGGCACAACTATTCTTGTAGCAAGACCAGAAAACTGGACTATCGCTTGCCCCGGCATTAAAGCCATATAGCGTAAAAGCATAAGATGCGCTACAAGCACAAGCAAGGAACCCGCCAGCTTGAATAACGTTATCCCTGGATAGTATTTACGCATTTCTTCTCAGCTCCCCTGTCCCATTCAGAACCAACGATTTAATTTCAGCCACTGAAATTTTACCCGTCGGTGAGAGAGGGAATACAGGCAAAAACACATAATAACGCGGGAGCTTAAACGTCGATAAATATGGAGCCAAATCATTTTTCAGTACACTATCGCTTAGAGTCGCTCCCTGCTTCGCTACAATACAAGCGCAAACTTGCTCACCATAAAGCTCATCCGGGACACCTATGACGAATGCATCCTCCACATCTTTATGCCGCAGCAGCACATTCTCAATTTCTACCGGAGAAATTTTTTCTCCGCCTCTAATAATCGTTCTGTGAAGCCTGCCTGTAATCGTTAAATGTCTCCGTTCATCCAGAAATCCTAAATCTCCGGATCGATACCACCCATCTGCCGTCATACTAGCCCTATCATTAGTCTCGCTCGTGTAACGCATGACCCGATGACTTCGAATCGCAATCTCGCCATGCTCATGCGGCGGCAGCGTCTCTCCCGTCTCCGGATTTAATATTTTCACCTCTACAACCTTATCCACTCTTCCCCCAATGCTGTAGGATCCCTTTTCGAATTCCTTATATTGAATGAGCCCGTTTAAAAGATTTAAGTGTCTCAGCAGCTTATAAAGCAAATATAAAATAATATTTTGCCTCCGATTCACGAAACAAGTCCCATTAGCGACTGCACCTGCTTCCGAAGAGCCATAGCTTACCATAAAAAAGTAGAGGTTCAAGCCTTTCATTATTTTTTTCAATATCGTATTGTTAACTGCTGCTGAAGTAAATGCTACCCCAAGCAATGATTTCAAATTGTAATCCTCTCTTTTTGGAGAAAGTACCATTTGTTGAATCATATATGGCGTGCCTATAAGGACTTTACACTTTTCCTTCTCCACCGCTGACAGGGCATTTATGGGATTAAAGTGGCTGAGCATGACCATTCGAATATTGTATGTTTTTAAGCTTGCAAATAATGTACCAAATCCTCCCAGATGATAAAGCGGCAATAAATTCAAAACCGAGAAATGACGAGTAAAGCGGTCACTGATTTTCATAAGCATGGCAATGCTCTTCTTAGGTTTACCCGCATTTTCAGCAGCCAATAAGAAGGAAGCCGTGGAACGCAATACCCCTTTGGGTAGGCCCAGCGTACCCGATGTATAAAGCAGAATAAGCGGATCACTAGAGACATTCATATCACAGGCGGTTAAAAACGACTGTTCATCTACAGCTGCGCCAAGCAGCCGTAGATCTGAATAGGGCTGAAATAGCTCGTTTGCTTTCCCCTCTTCCTCCAGTACAAAAATATGCTTCGGGAACCAATGTTGATCTACTCCCTCTTTATTCAAATCCACTATTATTTCCTGCATGATCGTTGGATAATGGACATGCTGTCCTTGAGCTCCCATAATGATGGCTGCAGGGCGAGAATCTTTCAAATAATGCTCAAGCTCTTGTTTCTTAGAATATGTATTAATCGGAACAATGATAGCGCCAACGCAGGCCGCAGCAAACATCGAAATAATCATTTCCGCCCTGCCAGGCATAATGATTACGATGGAGTCGCCTTTTTTGACCCCTAGTTGAATAAAGCTTTTCGCCAGCAAGCGCACCTCTTCCCAAATCATTAGCCATGTATAATGCTGATCAGCAGCTGGGTAACTGTATGCCACATCATGAGGATAATCTGCTGCTCTTTTTTGCAACATATACGGAATTGTGTCCCCGCTCAAGCTACTTTTGTTTATCATTGCCTTTACCCCCGTGTCTATAAAATAAACCTATTATGGTGCCGTGTCATACTGTCAACATTTATAATATAACACCGAGCTGGTTCTTAATAAAGAACAATTTTATAAAAAAAACGTCGAAATGGCTTTTATAACAGCTCTTTCGACGCAATATTTGTTATTTGGCAGAAACTGGGGATGGTACTGGTTTTGTTATTGTTTTTTCTTTTGCCACGTTGCCCTTGATGTCATCCTTACGCTTCGCCTTGCCCACGAATAAACTAAGCGGCAATGCGACGACAGCTACCAGCGTAGCAACAACATATACATCGTTAATGCTCATCGTGAAGGACATCATTTCAATGTGCAGCTTATCAACATCGCCAGCCTTCATGAAGTCGGTAGCATGTGTAATGGACCTTGATGCAAGCATCGTTGTAAAGATAGCAATCGCGAACGAGCCAAACACGTTACGCGTCCAGTTCGTTATCGCAGAAGCATGCCCCGACAGCTCCGCTGGAATTTGCTCCATTGCGGCGTTGCTTGATGGCATTACGACAAGTGCGATCCCGATGTTACGAACGATCATCCACCAGATGATGTAGGCATGCGATACATCAAGGCTTAGCCAGCTTAACGCAAGCGTACCGATTGTCAGCAGCACAATACCGCTAGACATTAGCCAGCGCGGACCAATGATGCCGTACAGCTTGCCGACAACGGGCATAAGCAGTGCCATTGCCAGGGAAGCCGGCAATAAAATCATGCCCGTATCCATCGCGGATACATGCTGTATTCTTTGAAGAAATACGGGTGTGAGCAATGTTCCGGAATACAAGCTGATTGTTATAATATTAGCGATAATGGCATTAAGCGTAAAACGACCATTTTTGAATACGCGTAGATTAAGCAGCGGCGTTTCAGCCCGCAGCTCTCGCCATATAAATAGTATCAGTGAAATGCCGCCGATTACGAACAATGAAACAATTTTCCATGAGCTCCAGCCCCAGTTATGGCCTTGCCCTAGTGCAAGCAGCAAGGATGAGCTGCTCATGATAACCGTTAGAAAACCTAGCAAGTCGAAGCTCTTCGGAACATTCATCCGATAATAAGGAATGTATGCATATACGCAGCCGATTGCGATCAGGCCGATAGGCACGTTCATCAGAAACAGCCAATGCCAATTCATGTTCTCCAATATCCAGCCGCTGATTGTAGGTCCAAATGCAGGTGCCAGCATTGCAGATAGCCCCCAAAATGCGATTGCCATCGCCTGTCTATCTTTTGGAATGATTTGATAAATGATCGACATTGTTGCCGGAATAATTAAACCACTGAATGCCCCTTGCAGTACACGGAACAAAATGAGCGAGCCTTCGCTCCAAGCCGATGCACACAATATTGACGTTAAGGTAAACCCAATTAACGAGAATAAGTATAGTCGTCTATAGCTGAATCTCTCTCCTAAATAACCGGCAATTGGAGCTGTAGTTCCCATTGCGAGCATAAAGCCAGTTAACGTCCACTGAACGGAGCCCAGAGTCGTATCAAAATGGTCCTTCAAAATTTCGAGCGCCAAATTTATCGTAGCCGAAGCCAATACGCATAAAAAGGACCCGATAAAAATAGCAGTCATTACTGGCCAAAAACGCACTTTCATGCCTTCTGCTTGGTTCATCTGTTTGTTCCACTCCTTATATATTTACTTTAGAACTTAACTATTATAGTTTAGCGCTAAAGTAATTTCAATGAAAATTATTATATTGTAAAATTTTTCTTTTAACCCCTGTTGTAGAACTCGTTTCATACCGTATCCATTCGGCTGTGGGAGCAACCTTAGCGCTTTTGAACAACAGGTCCAGCTTACCTGTTTCTAGGCGTCCATACCTGGCTGTTGACGTTATAAAACAGTACTAGGTCTCTGTGAATCTTCAATCCTGTAACTGATCAGCTGAGTTTCGCCCCTTGTACGCAAAATAGGGCTGCCTACTATCCATTTTTCAGGATTGAGGGCAGCCCTTTTGTATTCGTTCATATGAAATTAAAGTATCTCCAGTGCAAAGCTATCCTGAAAACAAAAAAACATTGTTCTCAAGGAACAATGGTCTGTTAAAAAAGTAATGGTGGAGGATGACGGGATCGAACCGCCGACCCTCTGCTTGTAAGGCAGATGCTCTCCCAGCTGAGCTAATCCTCCATAAAAACACTAAAACCCACTGCGAGTGGGAGTCTTGCTTCATTGCGCGTTTTGCACATTGAAAACTGGATACGAAAGAGTAGGCTTGCTGAAGCCTTTATGCTGCTGTCTACTGGATGTATGGGTCACAGTAAACGTGTTTAGGATAAGCCCTCGACCGATTAGTATTCGTCAGCTACACACATTGCTGTGCTTCCACCCCGAACCTATCAACCTCGTCGTCTTCAAGCGTCTTCAAG
>NZ_JBFRDK010000112.1:0-22094 GCF_052113545.1 Paenibacillus sp. TAF43_2 | reverse complement strand
GCACAAGGCGATACGACGCTTGAGACGCGCAAACGCCTGACTGCCAAAGTGTTCCGTCATACTGCGGCTTATGATTCCCTTATCTCTGATTACTTGACCAAGCAAGTGGGCGAATCATTGCCTGAAACGTACACCGTTACTTACGAGAAGGTACAGGATCTGCGTTACGGCGAGAACCCGCACCAGAAAGCTGCATTCTACAGCAAGCCGCTTGCGGCAGCAGGCAACGTAACGACTGCTGAGCAGCTGCACGGCAAAGAGCTTTCCTATAACAATATTAGCGATGCCAACGCTTCACTCGCAATTCTAAAAGAATTCGACGAGCCAGCGGTCGTTGCTGTCAAACATATGAATCCTTGCGGCGTAGGAATCGGCGCTACAATCCATGAAGCTTATCAAAAAGCTTATGCAGCAGACCCAACGTCGATCTTCGGCGGCATCGTAGCTGCTAACCGTACGATCGGTGCAGATACAGCTGAGCTGCTTGGCGGTATTTTCCTCGAAATCATCATCGCGCCTGACTTCACGCCTGAAGCGCTTGAGATTTTGACGAAGAAGAAAAATATCCGTTTGATGAAGCTGGGAGAGCTTTCCGCAGCTGGTGAGCGCAAGCCGGAATGGCTTGTTACTTCAGTTGACGGCGGTATGCTCGTACAAGAGAGCGACGTTCATTCGGTAACAGAAGCAGATTTGCAGTTTGTAACAGATCGCAAACCGACTGCGGAAGAGCTGAAACAGCTGCTATTCGGCTGGAAAGTTGTTAAACATGTAAAATCGAATGCGATTTTGCTAGCGAAGGACGATATGACGATTGGCGTTGGCGCTGGTCAAATGAACCGCGTAGGCGCAGCACGCATTGCAATTGAACAAGCTGGCGAAGCGGCAAAAGGAGCAGCGCTTGCATCGGACGCATTTTTCCCAATGGGCGATACGGTAGAGCTTGCTGCCAAAGCTGGCATCACAGCGATCATTCAACCAGGCGGCTCAATCAAAGACGAAGAGTCGATTGCTGCGGCTAATGCGAACAACATCGCGATGGTGTTCACAAGCGTTCGTCACTTTAAACACTAGAACCTGGCGCAGCTATTCAAATAGGCAGCCGCACGTTAACGACAGAGAGCTGGCGCGGGCGGCGGCTGCATTTTTTAATGCGTTTTTGCTTGTATTTAGTCATTTGGGAGGTTAACGGTTATGCGTATTTTGGTAGTTGGCGGCGGCGGACGAGAGCATGCAATCGTATGGGCGCTTAAGAAAAGCGAGAAGGTAAAAGAAATTTTTTGCGCACCGGGCAACGCAGGTATTGCTCAGCTAGCTGAAATTGTACCGATCGCGGTCAATCAATTTGATGAGCTTATTCAGTTTGCAAAGGATGCTGCAATTGATCTTGTTTTTGTAGGTCCGGATGATCCGCTTGCAGATGGTATTGTAGATGCATTCGAAGCAGCAGGAATCGTGGCATACGGTCCTCGCAAAAATGCGGCTGAAATCGAAGGCAGCAAAATTTTCATGAAAAATCTATTGAAAAAATACGATATTCCTACAGCGAAATATGAAACATTCACCGACTATGAATCAGCGTCCGCTTACCTTCGCGAGCAATCCGCTCCTATCGTTATTAAAGCTGACGGGCTCGCAGCTGGCAAAGGCGTTACGGTTGCAGCTACGCTAGAGGAAGCGGAGCAAGCGCTGCGCGACATGATGGTTGATAAAGTATTCGGCCAAGCAGGAAGCCAAATCGTTATCGAGGAATGCTTAGTAGGGCAAGAGATGTCCATTCTCGCTTTCGTTGACGGCGAGACGGTTCGCGCTATGGTTCCAGCACAGGATCATAAGCCCATCTTTGATGGAGACAAAGGTCCAAATACAGGCGGCATGGGAACCTATACACCGCTGCCTCATATCGATCAAGCCATCATTGACGAATCGATTCAGAACATTATCATTCCAACGGCAAAAGCGATGGTCAGCGAAGGCCGTCCATTCCGCGGCGTTTTGTTCGCTGGTCTTATGATTACGAAGGACGGTCCAAAAACGATCGAATTTAACGCTCGCATGGGTGATCCAGAAACGCAGGTTGTACTGCCTCGTTTGCAAACGGATCTGATCGACATCGTGCTAGCATCGCTGAATGGCAATTTGGATCAGCTTGATATTCAGTGGAGCGAGGAAGCAGCCGTTTGTGTTGTTGTCGCATCGGAAGGTTATCCAGCTTCTTATCCAAAAGGACGCGTAATTACCGGTCTTGCAGAAGCAGAAGCGCAGGGAGCTCTCGTGTTCCATGCTGGGACAGCTGAGAAGGATGGGCAATTCGTTACAAACGGCGGACGCGTTCTAGGTATCGTTGGCCGCGGCCGCGACATTGCAGAGGCTCGTGCACGCGCGTATGAAGCGGTTAGCGTGATCGATTTTGAAGGCAAGCAAAACCGTACGGACATTGCTGCTAAAGCACTAATCTAAGATGCTTAGTACGAAATAAAAATATGGTCTTTCCTTTATTTTGGTCAACCAGAAATCTCTGGTTGGCTTTTTTTTATTTTCGCCTATTTTTGTGCCAAGTGTGTCAAAATCACTCGAAAGGTGTTACTAATTTGTAACTCTATCAATATGCCGCAGCGTTACAATGAATCTATCAGCGAGGAATAGAAGGTGAGTGTAATGAAAAAAGTAAGGCAGCGTCGTTTTTTGTTTTTAGGAGTTCTATCGATTGTAGTAATCATGAGCCTCAGTGCTTGTGGGGCAAAAGGCGGATTAAGCTTATCAACGCTTTTGACAGGCGAGAAAAATCCCATTGTAGATAATGGGAACAACGAGAAAGGGCCAGAAACGGGAAGCGGAACCACTGGTGACGGAGATGTCGTTATTATCGGCAACGACGGAGGCAAAGACGGTGATATCATTCATGGCGATGTGGATAATAAGCCAGTCGAACCAGACAAGGGAAAACCTGAAGTTCCTGTAACGGAAAAGCTGGACAAGCCGGATCAAGTCATAGCAGCATCAAAGCCAGACAAAGGCAAAAAACTTATCGCGCTCACGTTCGACGATGGTCCAGACAAGCGTTATACAACCGATATTTTGGATATCCTGAAGGAAAAAGGAGTTAAGGCCACTTTCTTTGTAGTTGGGCAACAAGTTGCAAAAAATCCAGAAGTGATGCAGCGTATTGTTGACGAAGGGCATGCAATTGGCAATCATACAAACAATCATAAGGATTTGTCTAAGCTAGACGAGCAGGGAATTATTGAGCAATTTAAAGAAGCAGACAACGCGATTAAAGAAGCGATCGGCATAACACCAGCAATGGTCCGCGCACCTTATGGGGCGGTATCGGATACAGTTAAAGCATTAGTGAAAGAAAATCATCGTGAACTAATTGGCTGGAATATCGACACGCGCGACTGGGCGGGCACCTCGTCTTCCGATATGATTAAAATGATTAAGAAAGAAGCCAAACCAAATGGTATGATATTAATGCATTCTTTTGGAAGCAAACATGTAAAAAATACGGTACACGCTTTACCTGCTATCATTGATCTTTTGGAAAATATGGGTTATACGTTAGTGACTGCCGATCAATTGGCTTAACTGGGAACATGCACGAGGAGGCTGCAACGTTGGATAACGCAAGTGATAGTAATGTGAGAAATAGGCGTGGACCAATCATGAGATGGAGCTTAATGCTCGGCGGCTTGATTCCACTCCTATTGCTCGCAGCTGGCTGTCGTTATACAGCCGCGCCTGCAGATCTTCTGCAGAAGCCTGCTATTTCACTCGAGAAACAGGCTATCGTGCAGGCAATTGAAAAAAATTTACCGGTTTACAGCAAGCTGACGCTTCCTCTTAGAGAGGATCATATGGAAGCCATACGCCTCATTGATGTGGACGGAGACGGAACGGAAGAGGCTATCGTTTCTTATTACAATGAATACAGTTCACCTGAGTTAATGGTGTTCAAATATACGAATTCCGTATGGAAGCCGTGGGTGCTCATTCAGCAGCCGCTGGCTAGATTAATCGATTGGCTGAAAATAGAGGATCTCGATAACGATGGTCAAATGGAAATCATGATCGGGTGGATCGGAGCTTTTGACAGTCCGAATGTGCTCGAAATTTATTCATTTAAATCAAAGCCAGTTCGCAATGACGTCGGCAAATTGACGTTGAAGCCTATGGAGACCTTGCCTTATTCTTATGGAGATACGGGCGACATTAATGAGGATGGACGAATAGAGCTTGCGATTATATCGGAGATCGGTACGAATCAAGAAATGGCGCTGCCTGAATTCCATTTAACCCTTTACAATTGGATCAACGGGAGCATGCGGGAAATACATACAGAGAACCTGTATAAAGAAGTGAATAGTTATGATCGTTTGCTCATTGGACGGATTTCACCTACTCGTAGAGGTATTATTTTGGAAGCATCGACCGGCGCGCACAGTACTTATACGACTATGTACGTGTGGGAGCGAAACAAGCTCAGGCTCGTTTATCCGAATCGATCTATAGGGCAGGAAGGAATTAGCGGCACGCCAACGATGAGCAAGGATATCAATGGCGATGGCATCTTTGAACTGCCATGGACGAAAGAGGCTCCGGGTTATTCAGAGGTTCCTTATTCAGATTCCAAATGGTTGGATGAATGGATGCAATGGGACGGTAAATCTGATTTTGTGAAAATAACAGAGGAATTTTCTGATTATAGTTATGGTATACAGCTTCGTATACCTGAACAATGGTTAGGCCGTTATACGATGCACAGCTTGAACGAGCCGCATGCCCTTGTATCCATCGATTACTGGAATGAAAAATTGAATAAGACAGCCAAGCTGGCGACCTTATATGCAGTACCGCAGAAGCAGTGGGATAGCGTTGAATCAACTTGGAAGCAGCAATCTAAACGATATCGGCAGCTAATGACGGACAGCGGCAATGTTTTTGCGGTTTCATTCGTAGTGGAAGCTCCAGCCGAGTGGCCTGAAGCAGACCGGCAAGCTTTTAGCGAGATGGCAGGGGTAGAAGCAGAGTTTGCCTCTTCGCTTACTATCCGTAACGATTAAGAGAGAAAAGCGGGTGCTTTGAGCTATGCGTATATTATTGTTGGAGGACGAGGAGTCCATCCGCGGCTTTGTCCGCATTAATCTAAAGCGCAACGATATGGAAGTGATAGAGGCGGAAACAGGCGAATCAGCGTTAGCGCTTGCAGATACAGAAGGGCCTATCGATATTGCGCTGCTTGACGTTATGCTGCCGACGATCAGCGGATTTGAAGTGTGCGAGCAGCTGCGTGCCCGCTATCCGCGCATGGGTATTATTATGCTAACGGCGAAGTCGCAGGAAGAGGATAAAATTCATGGGCTGGAGCTTGGGGCAGATGATTATGTGCAGAAACCTTTCAGTCCAGGCGAGCTTATTGCGCGCATTAAGTCGCTCTATCGGAGAATGAAGCCTCAGCTGGATGATCAGGAGCAAGAGGTTGGTGCTGCATCTGAATCGATTGCGGCAAGTGAGGAAGTGTACCGTGGCGAAGCAGCGCCTATAGCGGCACCGACATCTGCATTTCATGTTCAGCGTCCGATAGAAGAACAGCAGCCTACGATGATTTATGGAAGCGGCAGCTTTCATCAGGAGCTGCATGTACAGCCGTTCCGGCTCTCTGTAGCAGAGCGGAAGCTGTGGAAGCAGGGCAAGGAAATTATTTTGACGCCTACGGAATGGACGCTTGTACGGCTATTGATGGAACGAGTCGGAGAGAGCGTCAGCCGAGATCATATTTTGACAGAGGTATGGGGCAGATATTATGTTGGAGATCTTAAGGTAGTGGACGTGAATATTCGAAGAATTCGCCAGAAAATCGAGAAAAACCCATCCGATCCAGCCTTTATTGAAACGGTTTGGGGTTATGGTTATCGGTGGAAGCGGGGCGGCGACGAATGAAAAGCGTACAAACGAGAATGGTGTGGAGCTATTTGCTGCTCATCGTGCTTGTCGTCAGCGTACTTGGTGGCGTGTTCGCAGCATTAATGTGGAACTACTATTACGGAAGCGCGCAGAGCTCCGTTAAACAACGTGCGGAGTCGGCGTTAACGCTGCACAGCCGTTCGCTTTCCTCGCTTACAGTGAAGGATCAGGGCGATTATATTTTGCAATACATGGTTGAGAGCGGCACTAGGCTGCAGCTTCTTGATAGCACGGGGCAAATTCGGATCGATTCCGACGGTTTTGCACCAGATATTCGTTATACGACTGCTGATGTAAAGTCTGCGATTGCAGGGACAACGGGAAGCTGGCGGGGAGTTGATCCTTATTATGGAGAGCGGGTCATGTCGGTCACGATACCGCTTTGGAATGAAACACGGGTCGTATCCATGCTTCGTTATTCAGCTTCCTTGAATCAAGTAGATGCGATGGTGAGCTTGCTTATACGGATGGCAACAGCGGTTGGTATCGGAGTTGTCCTTTTGTTTCTTGGCTTAAGCTTGTTTCTCGCCCAGCGAATCGTGAAGCCGATTCGAGAGCTTACACGAGCGGCGCGCTATATGGCCGAGGGAGATTGGACGCATCGGGCTATTCAGCGAAATGATGATGAAATTGGTCAGCTAGCGGAAACGTTTAATGCCATGGTATTAGAGCTTAGCAAACGTGAGAAGCTGAAGGATGACTTTATTTCTTCGATATCCCATGAGCTTCGCACCCCGCTTACATCGATTAAGGGCTGGAGTGAAACATTAAAGGAAAGCGAGCCTACCGAGGATGATGAAGAGGTAAAGCTGGGCTTATCCATTATTAGCAAGGAAACGGAGCGCTTATCGGGGCTGGTTGAAGATTTGCTCGATTTCTCGAAGCTGTCGGCTAGGACGATGGAGTTGCATAGCGAAGTGCTTGATTTCAATGGTCCGGTTAAAGAAACAGTTAATCAGCTAGGGGTTCGCGAGGAGCATACACGGGTACGGATTTTGGCTAACTATGGCAAAAGCCCAATCGTTGTTCGAGGGGATGCGAATCGGCTCAAGCAGGTGATCATTAATCTAATTGACAATGCGCTCAAGTTTACACCTGCTGGCGGCACCATTCGTGTAGCAACGACCATCGAACAAGATAGCGCGATGCTCACGATAGCGGATACAGGCTGTGGGATTGAAGCGGAGGACTTGCCTCATGTCACTGAAAAGTTTTATAAAGCGAGCACCGGCCATGGCGGATCTGGACTCGGACTAGCTATATGCAAGGAGATCATTGAGCTCCACGGCGGTCAGTTAACCATTGACAGCGAACGTGGAGCCGGAACAATTGTGACGATTCGAGTGCCGATTATGCATGAGGAATAATCCATTCCTTCAGCTGCTTGCGGTGCTCCTATCGTCATTCTTTATAGAACAGCAGCTTGCGGTTCGCATATACAAACAATATCGCAACTGCGATTCCTAAAATAAGCAGCAAGGACAGCCAGTGATCCTTTATAAAGGCAATCCATAAAGGCATAGCTTTGCACCTCCTAAAATGTGAATCTGCTAAACATATGGGTAGTATGTCCCGATTAGGAGCAGTATAAAGTTTGCTGGTTTTATTTTCTTTGTGAGATTGACAGGTACTGAGCAGTGATGATATTATAATTTTAATATTAATTCATAGTATACGGGTAGGAATTATTATATATAGGCTTTCAGGAGGTTATCGGATGGAAAAGCACTTGACGCTGCGACATAACGAGCTTGAGCTTGCGGCAACGCTGCATTACCCTACGGATGGAAATAAAAACAATTCAGAAAAAAAACAAGCCATCATTATATGCCATGGATTCATAGGCTCTCGCATAGGAGTTGACCGTTTGTTTGTAAAAACGGCTAGAGCGCTTGCGGCGCAAGGCTCTTATGTCCTTCGTTTCGATTATGGCGGCTGTGGCGAGAGCAGCGGTGACTACGGAGCTCTCGGCTTTGATTCAATGGTTGATCAGACTAGAAGCGCGATTAATTATTTATCAAGCATGGAATGTGTTGATCCGCTCAGAATCGTATTGCTTGGCCACAGTCTAGGCGGGGCGGTAGCGATTATGACAGCAGTTAAAGATAAGCGCGCTAAACGTCTTGTGCTTTGGTCGCCTGTTGCTTATCCGTTCAATGACATTGTACGGATCGTAGGACGCAGCAGCTATGACGATGCTGTAACTGGAGGAAGCTCCGATTATCAAGGGTATACGCTGCAGCCTGTATTTTTTGATTCGCTGCTTCAACACCAGCCTTTCCAAGCTGCTACTAAATTTGGCGGCGAGGTGCTGCTGGTTCACGGTACTAGCGATGAGCTTATACCTGTCGATTACAGCTTCTTATACCAGAAGGTGTTCTGGACCCGCAATGAGGGCCTTTGCGATAAGGAAATTATTTTTCAAGCGAATCACACCTACTCCGCTCGCAATCATCAGGAGGAAGCGATTCGCGTAACCTCAGATTGGCTAAACGGACTTGATAAACAGCAAGAAGAATGGCATCACTGGAGTATTTAAAGCGGCATGAAAATATAGAAGGGGCAAGTTCTTGTTAGCCAAGAGCTTGTCCCTTCTATTTTTTTGTCGCACGTCCATGCGGTGCTAAGACCAAGCTTTCTGTCAGGAAATTGGGATATGATATGAAAAATTTGGATTTTTTAACCTGGAAAGCAACTTATTTGTCGAGACATACGTCCTCAATTGTGTTTAAATGGAAGTAATATGAAAACGAATACAAGCTATGTTTTAGCGGGAAAAGGCAGGTAAACGCATGAATAAAAGAATTCGAAAATCGGCAGTTTTGCTATTATTATCGCTTATACTCCTTATTACAGCTTGCAGTGGAGGGAAAGGCAGCAACGATACACCGACAGAGACAAATGATATTATTGATCCTAATAGTAAGGATGAGCCAGTGACAGCCCCGACGCCGCTCCCTTATGATGCTCCGCTAAGCGGACTAAAGCTGGAAAATGCGGCAAGTGCAAGACCGATTGTCGTTATGATTAATAATTTCGCAGCAGCTCGTCCACAGTCTGGTTTAACGAATGCTGACGTCATCTGGGAAGTGCTTGCGGAAGGCGGCATTACTCGTTTAATTGCCGTATTTCAGAGTACGAGCGCAATAACCGATACGATTGGACCTATACGCAGCATTAGACCTTATCTTATTGATATTGGAGACAGTTATGGCGCGGTGCTTGCCCATGCAGGGGCGAGCAATGATGGTTATGCAGTGCTGCAAAGGCAGGGCAAACCTTATTTGGATGAAATCTCGAATGCAGGCAGCTACTTCTGGAGAAGCAAGGAACGCAAGGCTCCGCATAATTTGTATTCAAATCTAGAGAAGCTGCGTACAGGCGCAGAGAAGAAGAAATACAGCATGGACAAGCAGGTTCCGCCTTATACATTCGCGGAAGCGGGTTCCACAGAGGTTGGTGTCTCGGCAGCCGACATTACAATAAATTTTATGCTCAAAAATTATAACGTTGGATACAAATACGATTCAGTATCAGGCCTATATAAACGGTCAATTGGCGACAAACCGCATATCGATATGAACAATAATGAACAGCTTTCCGGTACAAATTTGGTTGTTCTTGGAGCGGATCATAAGACGCTTGATAAAGAGGGACGATTGGCCGTCGATCTGACAAAAGGAGGCTCGGCGATTCTGTTCCAGAAAGGCAAAGCGATCGAAGCAGAATGGGTAAGAGCTCCAGATGGAATGATTCGAATTGTAAAGAATGGAGCAGAGCTGCCGTTTGTCCCTGGAAAAACTTTCTTTCATATCGTGCCAAACAAACCGACATTCGAAGGTCATGTAACATGGGTACAAACGTAGCAAGTTGGAGACACTGTTAACAGACGTTGACGGATGAGCTTCCAAGGATCAAAAGGACGCAATCTTGTTACAGGATTGCGTCTTTTTTATATTTTTTATGAAAATCTAAAATTTTTCATAAAACCTTTACATTCTCTTAACAATTCACATGTAAACTATGTTAAGATATTGTGGGCTCATAGCAGTGCGCCTAAACATCAAGTCGTGTAAAGGGGATTACGATGTTCAAGAAAAAGGATATTTTCTTTAAGACGTTCGAAGAAATGGCTGACGCAATTGTCGAGGCTGTGGAGTACTTTGCCAAAGGATTGTCAGACCTATCGGATGTATCAGCTTTCGCCAAGACCATGAAGGAATACGAAAGTAGATGCGACAAGCATGTACACACGATTTTGAAGGAGCTGAACAAAACGTTCATCACTCCGATTGAACGTGAAGATATTATGGCCCTGACGACTTCGCTTGATGATGTGCTTGATGGCATCGAAGCTTGCGCATCTCGTTTTGAAATGTACAACATTCTTGAGAAGGACGAGTACATAACGTTGTTTGGCGATATTCTCGTTCGTTCGTCGCATCAAATTAAGAAAGCAATTTATTTGCTTACAGAACGGAAGCTGCTTGCTATACGCGAGCCAAATATTGCACTTAACGAGCTGGAGAACCAAGCTGACGACCTGCTTCGGGTTTGCATCAAGAGCTTGTTCGCAAATGTCACAGATCCAATTGAGCTGATGAAGCGCAAAGAGATTTATGAGATGCTAGAGCAAACGACCGACTACTGCGAGGACGTTGCCAATACGCTGGAATCGATCATTATGCGTAATAGCTAATCTAGAGAGTGGGAGTCTTTTACAATGGATTTAATGGTTCTATGGATTGTCGTRTTTCTAGCGCTTTCGTTTGATTTTATAAATGGATTTCATGATACGGCAAATGCGATTGCAACTGCCGTATCGACTCGGGCGTTAAAACCTAGAGTTGCAATCGTAATGGCCGCCGTAATGAACTTTGTCGGTGCGATTACGTTTACAGGCGTTGCGGCCACAATTGGTAAAGGTGTAGCCAATCCAGCAGAGCTGGAGCACGGCGTTCCCATAGTTATTGCGGCTCTATTGTCAGCAATCGCATGGAACCTGATTACTTGGTGGTTCGGTATTCCTTCCTCATCCTCTCATGCTTTGATTGGCTCCCTCGCAGGCGCAGTAATCGGCGGAGCAGGCATGAGCGCAATTAACAGCGGTGGATTGATCAAGATTGTACAAGCGTTGATTTTTTCACCGCTCATTGCTTTCTCCGCAGGTTTTATCATTATGTGGATTCTCAAGAAAATCTTTGCTAAATCAAGCCCGCATCAGGTGAATAAAGGATTTCGCTTCGGTCAAATCCTGACAGCTGCTTTCCAATCGTTCTCTCACGGTACGAATGACGCTCAAAAAGCAATGGGTATTATCGTATTTGCTCTAGTTGCTTCCGGTATTCAAACCACGATGGACGTTCCGCTATGGGTTAAAATTTCCGCAGCGACAGCGATGGCGCTCGGTACCTCAGTCGGCGGCTGGAAAATCATCAAAACGATGGGGACAAAAATTTTCAAAATCGAACCAATCAACGGCTTTGCAGCTGACATTGGTTCAGCAGCCGTTATTTTGACGGCAACGATGCTTCATCTTCCAGTAAGCACAACACATGTTATTACGTCTTCAATCCTTGGTGTCGGCAGCGCGAAACGGTTCTCCGCTGTTAAATGGGGAGTTGCAGGTCGTATCATCGTAGCGTGGGTTATTACAATTCCCATTACAATTATCATGGCGATGTTTTTCTACTGGATCATTCATTTCTTCTTCCTATAAGAAAAGCTTGAAAAAACGATTACTCTTCGGTAATATAGTGATCTGACTCTTTAAATGAGATAGTGAGGAAAACCTCACTCGCCATGAGCCTAGGCTCATGGGGAATGAGATGCTCCTCACTATTTTTTGTGTTCTCTTCTAACGTTTATCCTCTGTGGACAACGTTTATCAAAAATTCGCGAAAATTGCATCTATTCACATAATTAATAACAGCTGTGTATGAGTTCCACATTTGATGGTTGTACAGCCGCTTCAGCTTCGTTGCTACCATAATATGCGGCAGAATTGATTCGTTTTCTTTTGAGAATTTATATATTTTCAGCATAAGCAGAAAACATATGCACATTGTACGAACAGCTGTGTATGGATTGTAAGATGGAAGCTGACGAAAACTGTCGAAGGTTGCACTTGTACACAGTTCATAACAATGTTGTACGAATTCAAACGGTTTTTATGTGGACAGACAAGGGAAGTGGGTTATCCACAGCTGGATAACTATTTTATTTATAGTGTGATCATGTGCATAAATGGATGAAATAAAATACACCCCGATCGCTGCGTTATTCGCGGCAATCAGGGTGCTTCACTTTAATAGATGTAGGTTAAATATGTTTATAATAAACCTTGGAATTTGTATTTAGCGTTTCTTAGGTGTAGTACGGCGACGACGAACGGTTTTTTTGCCTGAGCCGGAACCAGCTCTTGGCTTGCGGCGTTTGCGGCGCTTTGGTTTCCATTCGTCAGAATCATCGTCATCAGATTCTTTTGATTTTTTGCCAAAGGAGCCCATAAGCACTTTGACAAGCGGAGCCATTTGAGAAACGCTCGACATGACCTTCTGGACCTTTGTCACGGTCGTTAAGATACCGTCGATGCCGCCCAAACGATCGATATAACCTTTAATTTCGCCTAGATTGGCAAGTGAGAAGCCGCTTGCTTTGGTGCTAGTGGTCGATTCTATAAGCTCAGCAGTTGTATCCGGTACAACGACGGGCAGGATATCCTGCGCCTGCTGCGAAGCCGGCGGCATTGTTGGCAGGTTTCCGCCAAAGCTGAAACCGCTCGACTTTGCGCCAGACGATTTGCTGAACGGCTCTTGTGCCAGACGCTGGCCGCCGTGCCAATCGTTTTGCTGGTTGCTGGTACCGGGGTTATTGCGATAGTTCACACGGATCACAACCCTTCTTTTATAACAGTTTATGGAGTAGGCGAACATAAGGATTGGACGAATGTCTCGGGTGCAGATTTTTTTCTAGATAAATGCCTGCTGCTTGTATGTGAGTTCGCGTCAAATAGGAGGGGCATTTCCTTGCGTTAATTCGGTAATGTTTGAAAAAAACGGGTAAAAAAGTTACAATAGTAGCATTAGTTTTAATAGGAGTGAATTCGCATGCAGCTTAAAAAGCTGAACGATAAAGCAATAGATCAATTATTCGAAGCGGTGCTTACATTGAAGTCAGTTGAGGAATGTTATGTTTTCTTCGATGATCTGTGTACGGTGAATGAGATCCAATCGTTATCGCAAAGACTTGAAGTAGCACGGATGCTCGGAAAAGGCAGCACTTATAACGCGATTGAAGCCGAGACAGGCGCGAGTACAGCAACAATATCCAGAGTGAAGCGTTGCTTGAACTATGGCAATGACGGTTATAAAATGGCTTTAGAACGGCTTGGAAGGTAGGAATCATGCGATGAAGCCAGGCATTCTTGTCATTAGCCACGGCTCCAGAGAAGCTGCATGGGTACAGTTAGTTGATGAGGCGGTTGCAGCAGCAGCGGCTTCGCCCCGTTTATCAGGCGTTCCAATTATGTCGTCCTTTCTCGAGATCGTGGAGGGACGGCTTATTCAGGATGGCATTGATGAATTAGAGCGGCAAGGTGTTACGGATATGTTCGTAGTGCCGCTGTTCGTTTCTTCGGGCAGTACACATGTGGATGAAATTGGGCAAGCATTTGGTTTTCCATGGGTTTCCGATCTGGAGGGTGACTTAGGTACATTTCGAGTCAAAGCTACGATTCATTATGGTCTCCCAATTGACGATGATCCCCAAATTGCAGAGCTGCTCGCTTCAAACATTGCACCCTTATCCACAAAACCAGAGTCAGAAGCGTTACTGCTTATTGGCCACGGAAGCAAAGAAAAGGTATTTCATGAGCGCTGGCAGGAAGGGCTGAAGAAGCTTGGCGAGCGGGTTAGAGCGCTCGGTGGATATAAGCGCGCAGAGTATGCCATGCTATTGCCAGACCAAGCGGCAGGAAAACTGGCAGCGATGCAGGCAGCGAATCCGCAGGAAGCGGTCATTGTTGTGCCGCTATTTCTCAGCCAAGGCTATTTTACCAATCATGTCATTCCAAATCGGCTTAATGGTTTTGTATATCGCTATAATGGCAAGGCGATGCTTCCTAATGCAGTGATTGAGCTTTGGCTGGAGCATCAGATGATCGACGGTTTACAACGGTTGCGCGAAGAGAAGCATGTCACGTTTACAGAATAAATGTTAGGTTGAATGATTGTTAGGGGTGAACCGAGATGGCAATCAAACGAGCAAGACTTATATATAACCCGACATCGGGAAGAGAAGAAATGAAAAAAAGATTGCCAGATATTCTTCAGCGTCTTGAACAGGGCGGTATTGAAACGAGCTGCCACGCCACGATAGGCGAGGGAGATGCTACGCTTGCAGCGGCTGAAGCCGCGGACCGCGGTTATGATATGATCATTGCTGCAGGCGGTGACGGTACGCTTTATGAGGTTATCAACGGCTTGACGAACAAGGCGAATCGACCTCCGCTTGGCATATTGCCAGTTGGCACAACCAATGATTTCGCACGGGCGATGGGTATTCCGAAGCATTGGGAGTACGCAGTCGACCTAATTATTCAGCAATATAGCCGGCCGATTGATGTCGGTAAGGCGAATGATCGCTATTTTATCAATATTGCTGGAGGCGGCTCCTTAACGGAACTGACCTATGATGTGCCGAGCAAGCTTAAGACGATGATTGGGCAGCTGGCATATTATATGAAGGGCATGGAGAAAATGACCCGACTTCGGCCAACTGAGCTGACTTTTCATGCAGCGGGTGTAGGGGAATTCCATGATGAGTTCATGATGTTCCTCATATGCAACAGCAATTCGGTCGGCGGTTTCGAGCGACTCGCGCCGGACTCCAAGCTTGATGACGGGCTTCTGGACGTCCTGCTTATCCGCAAATGCAATTTGCCGGAATTTATTAAGCTTGTGACGCTTGCGCTGCGCGGCGAGCATTTGAACGATCCACATGTGATTCATTTTCGGACGGATGAACTAAAGGTGACTACACCGGATTATGTGCAAATTAACCTCGATGGCGAATATGGCGGCGTGCTGCCGTGTACTTTTTCGGTGCTGCCGTCGCATTTGCGTATTTTTGCTGATGAGACTGGGGAATCGACTTACCGTTAAGCCCTTATGTATTCGGAAATCTGGGAATGATAAATAGGAACTAGCATGCAACAGCATTGAAGATAGAGCGGAGAGAGTTTATGAACAAAGGTAGAAGCAGGGGCGGCAAAGGCAGATCGCGGGGTGCTGCGGGTACGGGTACTCGTGCAGCGGCGATTCCAGCAGATGCGCCTTTTCAGAAAAATGAAGAAGTCACCGTCGATATTATCGGCCTGACACATGATGGAGAAGGGGTAGGCCGCGCTGACGGCTTTACCCTTTTTATACAGGGAGCACTTCCTGATGAGCGTGTGCGCGCGAAGGTGATGAAGGTAAAGAAGCAATATGGCTATGCGAAGCTTGAAGAGCTGATGCTTAAGAGCCCATCTCGTATAGAACCGCCTTGTGATATTTATAAGGAATGCGGCGGCTGCCAGCTGCAGCATTTCGATTATCCGGCGCAGCTGGAGTGGAAACGCCAGCATGTTGTGGATAACTTGATGCGAATCGGCAAACTGAATGTGGATGGTGAAGGCAATCTGTCGGATGGAGCGAGTGCGTCTGCTGGGGTTGTTGTTCACCCTACTGTTGGAATGRACGAGCCTTGGCGTTATCGCAATAAAGCATCGGTACCGATCGGCACCAGTTCTAAAGATGGTCAATTAATTGCAGGCTTCTACGCCCGCGGCAGCCATCGGATTATCGATATGGACGATTGTCTGATTGAGCATGAGCATAATGATGAGGTTATTCGTGTAGTGAAGCGAATTGGACGTGAGCTTGGCGCCACACCTTATGATGAGGAAACTGGCCGCGGCGTGCTGCGCCATGTGATGGCACGGACAGGCGTTGTCACCGGCGAGATCATGGTCGTGCTGGTCACGAACAGCAGGAAGCTGCCTTCGTCGGATGAATGGGTGAGGCGCATCCGCGAGGAGCTACCGGGCGTGAAGAGCATCGTTCAAAATGTGAACGAGCGGAATACGAACGTTATATTCGGTGATGAGACTCGTGTCCTCTGGGGCAGCGAGGTTATCTATGATGAGCTCGACGGCATTCGCTTCGCAATATCGGCGAGATCGTTCTATCAAGTGAACCCGATGCAAACGGTGGAGTTATATCGTAAAGCGGTCGAGTACGCTGGCTTAACAGGCTCGGAAACGGTGATTGACGCTTATTGCGGCATTGGTACGATATCGCTGTTCCTTGCAAGGCAGGCTGGACGCGTTTATGGCGTTGAAATTGTACCCGAGGCAATCGAGGATGCGGCGCGGAATGCGGCGCTCAACGGCATTACGAACGCCTCATTCGAGGCGGGCCCTGCGGAGGTTGYTATTCCTCGCTGGCGCAAGGAAGGCATAACGGCCGATGTTATTGTCGTTGATCCACCGCGCAAAGGCTGCGACCCTGCACTGCTTGAGACGATTCTGGCGATGAAGCCGGAGCGAGTGGTGTATGTGAGCTGCAATCCTTCTACACTGGCAAGGGATTTGCGTGTGCTGGAGGACGGCGGTTATAGGACGACTGAGGTTGTGCCGGTGGATATGTTTCCTTGGACTGTGCATGTAGAAGCGGTAGTTTTACTACATCGTATAAACAATACGGAAAAGTCTGATCCATTTTTACAATAGACATTGAACTAGCTCATGCGGAATTTGCATGAGCTGGTTTTGTGTTTAGAGGAACGGCAGACAATATAAGTACTAAACCATTCATTTTCTGGAATAGTTGCTTCTTACTGCTCTTATTAATGCAACGGGAAGTAATGTAATAGAAAAGATGGCTGTGAATATGTTGAATTGTGTGGTTTTATAAGGGACGAACCATTCCATAAACAGCTTCGAATGAGATATGGAGTTATATATCCGGTTAAATAATGCCCCTTCTTGCAAGTTTGGCGCCCATGAAAAACGATCACAGATGATAAAGAATAATTGTRAAACAAGAAATAGTCCAATCGGAAACATCCAACTTCTTTTTAGATTAGATCGAACTTTGTTTGGTGTAACTTTCATTTGACCAGATCTCCTTATTATTTTATCACTTGTTATATACTTGTGCGGCCTCCTATAAGTCCTTTCTAGTAAACAGATGTACAGTTAAGTGATAGGAAGCAATGAATAACAGTAAGACAGTAATCGGGATAAGAAATAGCGTTTGGTCATTGCTAAAGCCTTGGTTGTTTATCATATTCATAAACATAGCTGTAGGCTGCGCCAGAGCAATTAGGATAATCATAAATACGAAATTTATAATACCGGTTCCTTTTTTACTAAGTGTGTAAAAGAGCGGCATATAAATGGAAGTTAGAACAAGCACTATTCCTAATGGAACTAGCATGTCTATGACCGAATAATCCGGCTTGTTTAGCTGAGGGAATGCTATTTTAACGAGAGAATGAATCCCATAAGAAGCAAGGACTCCAAAAAGTGCGTAAATGATGGCTGTTATGTATTTCGCTTTTACAATATGTTTACGGCTAATCGGCAACGTGACCAGAAATGTATGGTGATTTTTTTTGATATCGATCATCATACCTAGACTAAGTGACGCACAAGCTGTATAGATAGCCACAAGGTGAATAGATGATTCATGTTTTGGTATAAATGCAATACTGTATACAGCGAGAAAAAGTATAATAAGCCCTAGTGAGCTTTTTAAAGCGATGAAGTCTTTACGAAGCAAGTTAAGCATGAATTCGCCCTCCCTTAGCAGTGTAATAGATGATGTCTTCTAAGGATGGTTTATCGAAAACAACATAATTGCCAAACAACTGTAAGGCATCTTGCCTATTGTTTACTAAGCCCTCAAACCCAACATCAGTCTCACGAATCCCGATAAAATTGCTTCGTATATCCGAATCAAGCAGTTGCAAGTCACCTTTGACGATTGCGTACCTCTCGAATACTTCATCTTTTGATTCATTAAATACGAGCTTTCCACGATTGATGAAAGTAATGTAGTCTGCAATGCGATCTAAATCTGTTGTAATATGGGTCGAAAATATAATGGTATTTCTCTCGTCCTGCATCATATCCCCAAGTAGATCAAGCAATTCTCTTCTAAACACAGGATCAAGTCCAGAGGTTGGCTCATCCATAATTAATAGCTCTGCCTCATGCGATAAGGCAACTGCAAGCGAAAACTTGATTTTCATCCCCTTTGATAACTCATCGATCTTCTTCTTAGGAGACAACTCGAATTGTTCAAGTAAGCCGTTAAACTTAGTATTGCTCCACTTTTTGTAGAAAGGTGCGATCATCTCCTTCATATCACGAATCGTAAGATGTTCATAATAGAAGCAGTCATCCGACACGATGCCGATGCGCTGCTTAATATCAACTTCATGTTCAGGCATAGCGCAGCCTAATATTTTTACACTACCGGAGTCTGGACGGATCATGCCGAGCATCATTTTGATCAAAGTGCTTTTACCGACACCATTCGGACCAATCAGTCCGGTTATGTAGCCCTTTTTTACATCTAAAGATACATTATCGACTGTAAAATGATTGTATGTTTTTGTAAGATTACGTAATTCTATTGCATTCATGGGGTCTGTTCCTCCTCGAAAAAGAGAGTGAAATGATTGATTAGATCTTGTTGACTCATGTTTAGTTCCTTGCTTTCTCGAATGATTTCTATCATTTTCTCTTCTAACAGTTTCATACGCTGCTCCCGAATAAATTCTTTATTTGCTCCCGATACGAAACAGCCCTTACCTACAACTGAGTCGATTAACTTCTCTTTCTCTAACTCTTCATAAACACGCTTAGTTGTAATTACACTAACTTGCAAATCCTTGGCAAGCTGCCTAATGGAGGGAAGGAGTTCACCTGCACGTATTTCATTGCTCAAGATGCTCTGCCTAATCTGGTTCATTATTTGGATGTAAATCGGATCGCTTGATGCGTTGGATATAATAATTTTCATGTTTCATTACCTCGTTCTCGTTGATAGAGTATCTACCGTATATATATAATATATACACTATTATCTTTCGCGTCAATATTTTAATATATTGTGATTATTGGGTAGTGGAGCAACAGTTCGTATAGGAGATGATTCCACGCTTATATTAGCTTTTTTCTGTGGCTTCAAAGTGAAATGCATGTGTTGGATGCAGAGGAATAAATCTAAGGGGAAAAAATGTAATTACCCATTTAATCGATATCATTTCATTGTAAAAAATGCTTTTAATCAAACATTCCCTACCCTCCATTGATTTGAAATGCTTATAATGCAATTAGAAGATTTTGGACGTAAAGAGTATGTGTGTACATTAGAAGCAACAAGAAATGAAATCGAACGGAGCGAATAAACGATGGAAAATAAAATTATAGATATTGGCGTCAACTTGATGCATCGATCGTATAATCAAGATCGTGAACAGGTGGTTGAAAGGGCGGCAGCGAATGGGGTTTCTCCACTTGTTATCACGGGAACARGCTTGAGGAACAGCATGGAAGCTGCCCGCTATGCAGGTCGTTTACCCGGAAAGCTGTACTCTACTGCGGGTGTTCATCCTCACGATGCGAAGAGCTGTACAGATGAGACGATGAAGAAGCTCAAACAACTGGCGGCACAGCCGCAGGTGGTGGCCATCGGAGAATGCGGATTAGACTATAACCGGGATTTCTCTCCGCGGGATGTGCAACGCAAATGGTTTGCTGAGCAAATTGATTTAGCGATTGAGCAGAATATGCCGCTGTTTCTGCATGAGCGGGAAGCATTTTCGGATTTTATAGCTATTCTTAAGGAACAATCGGTTCGGAAAGCGGTCGTCCATTGCTTTACGGGGACTCTGCCAGAACTTAAGGCTTATCTTGAAATGGGATTCCATATTGGAATCACAGGCTGGATTTGTGATGAGCGAAGAGGCAAACACCTGAAAGAGCTTGTACGAATGATTCCGCTAGACCGGCTTATGATTGAGACGGATGGGCCATTCTTAACGCCACGAGATTTGAAAGGGAAGCCGCAGGATGGACGGAATGAGCCGGCTTTCTTACCACACATTTTGCAAACTGTGTCACGGTGTATAGGGAAACCAGTAGAAGAGGTAGCTGAGGCTACGAGAAAAACGTCTGAGGAATTTTTTGGTTTATAAGAGTTAAGAGATAAGAGGCGCCAGACCATCTAACTCTGATATTGAACTTTTTCTCACTGTCTATCATAAAAGAAAATCAACGGCCTGGTATATGGAGAAGGATAATACGATTATTTTGATATGACGAAAGCATAGTTTTATCCCAACCGCGATTAACGCGGTTTTTTTATTTTCAGAATACCGCTCAATTATGGAGAGCCTTAACAGAAACTTAACTGTCTTCGAAATATCGTAGATGGAATTAAGATTAAGTTTAATGGCGCGTAAGACTGGAATGCTAGAATGACGGTAAGAAAGGAGACTCAGTACAGGCTAGAATTGAATTAAAAATAATTCGTAATCGTTCAAAATGAGAGACAAAGGGATGTGGATGATATGAAAAAAAGATTTATATGGACGCTTGCAGCGGCCTTAGTTCTGACCCCGCTTATTCCTACAAACGCAATGGCTTCCAGCACCGTAGCATCGGTTTATTCTAAGACGCTAGAGAAGATTGCTTCTGAGAAAGCGGCACTTCTAACTCAACAATATGGAATACCTAGCGTGCAGTATGCCCTGATCGATAATGGAGTGATCAAAGTATCGGGACAATCAGGAGTTAACGACATAGAAGGAAAAATCCCTTTAACGAAGGAAACCATCTATGGTATTGGCTCTACGAGCAAAATGTTTACCGCGTCAGCAGTCATGAAATTAGTGGATGAAGGTAAGATCAATCTCGATACCCCCGTCGTACACTATATTACGGATTTTAAGATGGAAGATGAACGTTATAAAAAGATTACTCCGCGCATGTTGTTGAATCATTCATCTGGTTTGCAGGGTTCGAGTTTAAACAGTGCATTTTTATTTAATGATCCAGATACATACGTACACGATTCGCTGCTAAAGAACTTGTCTACACAGAAATTAAAGGCAGAACCGGGAGCTTTTTCAGTGTATTGTAATGATGGATTCACGCTCGCAGAAATTCTTGTAGAAAGAGTTAGTAAAAAGACATTTACTGCATTCATTCATGACAATTTTGCTGTACCTTTGGGTATGAAACATACTATGACGCCACAAGACATGGTAGAGACGAGCAAATTCGCCGGCCTTTACTCTCCTGCCTATGAGGGCCAGCTTCCAACGGAGACGACCAATGCGATTGGTACAGGCGGAGTCTACTCTACTGCGGAGGATTTGGTTCGATTCTCGCAAATCTTTACTGGGAAGAGAGCGGACGTACTATCCATCAAATCAGCACAGGCCATGGAGCAAGAAGAGTATAGGAAGGGATTATGGCCCAAAGAAGCGGATAACTCGATGGACTACGGACTTGGTTGGGATAGCGTACGCTTATTCCCTTTCAATGATTATGGTATAAAAGCCCTCGTCAAAGGAGGAGACACACAGATGTATCATTCCTCCTTCGTCGTGCTTCCCGAGCAGAACATGGCTGCAGCAGTCATTACCTCAGGCGGTAGCTCCTCAATAAATCAACTGCTAGCGAGTGAATTGCTCCTTCAGGCGATGAAAGAGAAGGGCGCAATTAAAGAGATCAAGCCAGATAAATCATTTGGCAAGCCAGTTAAGGCTGACATGCCAAAAGATCTTGCGAAGTACGCAGGTTATTACAGTACTCAAGGCGATCAGTGGAATGTAGCTATAAAAGACGGGGAACTGTCGTTGTCAGGAATGGTTGCTCCAGATCAGAAATTTATATACACCAAGGATGGAGCTTTTGTCGACGAAGATGGAAGCACAAAGGTTAGTTTTGTAAAAGAAAGCAACGGACGGACTTATTTGTGGATGAGCCAGTATGTTTCAGTACCTGAATTAGGCCAGCTTGCATTTTCTGAATACAAGGCGGAGAAATTGGAAGGTGCAGTGCTGGATAA
>NZ_JBFRDK010000111.1:0-22123 GCF_052113545.1 Paenibacillus sp. TAF43_2 | reverse complement strand
TCGTATCGCCTTGTGCTTTCAATTCCTCAATTACCGTGCCGTAGTCGGCTGTATCTACTACAACCGTTACGAATGCGTGGTTTTTGGCAGCTGAACGAAGCATCGTCGGGCCGCCGATATCGATATTTTCGATCGCATCCTCATAGGAAACATCAGGTTTCGCGATCGTTTCTTTGAACGGATACAAGTTAACGACAACGAGGTCGATGTAATCCAGGCCAAGCTCCTTCATCGTGTTCTGATGCTCTTCATTGTCACGCACCGCGAGCAAGCCGCTATGTACGGCCGGGTGAAGCGTTTTGACACGACCATCCAAAACCTCCGGGAAGCCCGTTACATCGGAAATACCGATAACCGGAATGCCTTCCTTTTGCAGCAGGCTGAATGTACCGCCCGTCGAAATAATTTGCACACCTTGGCTAGCCAGTTCTCTAGAAAACTCCACGATTCCTGACTTATCCGAAACACTAATTAACGCTCTGCGAATTGCCATGCAAATCCCTCCTCATCTATTTGACCAAACAATTTCTCTTCTCCAAATACTGCATCCACACTTGCCGATATTAGCTCTTATTTCAATAAACGATTAGCCATTTACTGTCACATGACGACCATTCAGTGTGATGCGACCCTTCGCGATATGCTGAATAACTGCGGGCAGCAGTGCCTGCTCGGCTGCGTGAATACGCACCGCGAGCGAATCTTCCGTATCTCCTTCAAGCACTTCGACTGCCTGCTGCGCGATAATTGGTCCGCTGTCCATGCCGCCGTCCACGTAGTGAACGGTGACGCCAGTCAGCTTCACGCCGTACGCAAGCGCCTGTCCTATGCCATTCACGCCGGGGAATGCCGGCAGCAGCGCCGGATGAATATTAATCATTCGACCATAAAACGGCTCAACCAGCAAAGGCGTAATAATGCGCATGTAGCCTGCAAGTACGATCAGCTCCACGCCGCGCCGCGCTAGCTCAGCGATAATTTCCGTCTCATAAGCTTCGCGAGACAGGTATTCCTTCGGCGTGAACAGGAACGTGTCCACACCTGCCTTCCGTGCGCGCTCCACAACGGGAGCGGCAGGCTTGTCACAAACAAGAAGCTCGATGGTTACATCGAGCTTCCCTTCCTGCACCGCATCTACAATCGCTTGGAAATTCGTACCTTGTCCCGAAGCGAAAACAGCGATGCGAAGTGCTCCCATTATACTTCCGCTCCCGTAAACGTCACGATGCGGCTTCCTTCCGTAACCGTTCCGATACGGTAAGCCTGCTCACCAAGCTCAGAAGCGATGCGAAGAGCTTCATTTGCTTGATCAGCTGGAACAACAACAACTAGACCAATACCCATATTGAAAGTCGTGAACATATCACGATTCGTAATCGCGCCTTTATTTTGCATCAAATCGAAGATTGGCAAAATCGGCCATGAGCCGTATTCCACATCAACGTTCACGCCGTCAGGAAGTACCCGCGGAATGTTCTCGATAAAGCCGCCGCCAGTAATATGCGCCATGCCCTTCACTTCCACTTGCTCAACCAGCTTAAGCGCCGATTTCACGTAGATGCGTGTTGGCTCAATCAGCACATCGCCTAGCTTCGCGCCGCCAAGCTCTTCAAGCTCTTGATCAAGCGAATAACCTGCGTCCTCAAGCAGCAAGCGGCGAACGAGCGAGAAGCCGTTGCTGTGAATACCGCTGGAAGCAAAACCGATAACCGCATCGCCAGCAGCGATAGTTGATCCGTCGATCATTTTTTTCTTATCCACAATCCCTACTGTAAAACCAGCGATATCATATTCTCCGCCTTGATACATGCCAGGCATTTCAGCTGTTTCGCCGCCGATGAGTGAACAGCCAGCTTGTACGCAGCCTTCTGCAATACCTTTAACGATCGCTTCGATTTTCTCAGGAACGACCTTGTCGCATGCCAAGTAATCAAGGAAGAACAACGGCTCCGCGCCTTGTACGATAATATCATTCACGCACATGGCTACGGCATCAATGCCGATCGTGTCATGCTTGTCCATGGCAAAAGCAAGCTTCAGCTTCGTTCCGACGCCATCTGTTCCAGACACGAGTACAGGCTCATCGTACTTGTCCTTGTTAAGGCTGAACAGACCGCCAAAGCCGCCAAGCTCTGCCAGCACCTCTGGACGGTAAGTCCGTTTTACGTGCTTCTTCATCCGTTCAACCGCTTCGTTGCCTGCCGCGATATCGACGCCGGCTTTTTTGTACGCTTCTGACACTCTCGGTCAACTCCTTAACTAATTTAGGAGCAGCAATCGCTCCATGAGGTTAATCATTTATGTTATTAACAGCTGCAGCTTTTGTCTGATTCTTCGTTAACTGGTGTTGGGTAGTCATTATCGAAGCAAGCTAGACACATGCCGCGATTATAAGCCCCATCATTGCCGCCAACAGACTCAACAAAACCTTCATTGCTTATAAAAGATAATGAATCAGCATTAATTTGCTTGCGGATTTCCTCTACTGTCCTTGAAGWAGCGATTAGCTCTTTGCGGTCAGGAGTATCAATTCCGTAGTAACATGGGTTTTTGAAAGGCGGCGATGTGATGCGCACATGCACCTCAGTCGCTCCAGCTTCACGAAGCAGGTTTACGATCCGCAGCGATGTTGTGCCCCGAACGATTGAATCATCAATCATAACGACACGTTTGCCTTCCACCACTTTACGAACGGCAGACAGCTTCATTTTTACACCCTTCTCGCGAAGCTCTTGAGAAGGCTGGATGAATGTCCGGCCAGTATATTTGTTTTTGATAAGGCCAAGCTCGTATGGAATACCGGTTTGCTCCGCATATCCAATTGCTGCTGAAATACTCGAATCCGGCACACCCGTTACGATATCCGCATCAACAAAAGATTCGGAAGCAAGCTGGCGACCCATCCGTTTGCGGGCCATATGAATATTAATGCCATTGATATCACTATCAGGACGGGCAAAATAAATATACTCCATCGCACAAGTTGCGCGGCGGTCAACCTCCGCGTAACGTTCCTCGCGCATGCCGTCTGCATCGAGAATTAGCAATTCGCCAGGCTGTACATCGCGCTCATACACGGCACCAATTGTCTCAAATGCACAAGACTCCGACGAGAATACATAACCTTCGCCAATACGGCCCATAACAAGCGGACGAAGAGCATGCGGATCAGCTGCAACGAGCAGCTTGTCGTTCGTCATAATCAAGAAAGCAAATCCGCCAATGATGCGCTGCAGTGCTTCCTTCGCAGCCGTCTCGAAATCCTTCGATGAACGTGCAATAAGATGCGCGATAACTTCCGTATCGCTGGACGTTTGGAAGATCGAGCCGGACATCTCAAGCTCACGGCGAATTTCCGGCGCATTCACGATATTGCCGTTTGTAGCAACCGCAAGGTCACCGTCGCGATAGCGGAAAATAAGCGGCTGTGCGTTCGCAAGCTTACTTTCTCCCGCTGTCGAATAACGTACATGGCCGATAGAGCGGTCCCCGGCAAGCATATCGAGATTTTCCTTGTTGAATACTTCTTTTACGAGACCCATACCGCGGTGATAAGCGAACTTATTGCCATTTTTCGTATCAACCGTACAGATTCCCGCACTTTCCTCACCGCGATGCTGAAGCGCATGAAGACCATAATAGGACAGGTTGGACGCTTCGGGGAGATTAAAAACCCCGAAAACGCCACATTCCTCACGCAATTTATCAAACATATCGTCACGGCCAATACCTTCGTTATAGTGGTCGCCCGTCCATAACAAAGGTTCCTGTCTTATTTGTTCATCAGACATGGAATCGCATCCTTCCAGACCTTCTCCAGTTGTGTTACCGGCGCCTGAATGCCGGATTTTCCGTTTACGCTTATGGTCAGGCTGCTGCCTTTAACGTTACCAACTTGTGCATGAACAACGCCTTGCTCTGTAAGCCATGCTTGCAATGCCGCTGCTTGATCCGGCTTAGCCGACAGCAAGATACGGGATTGCGATTCGCTGAACAATAGGTGATCAGCACGTAGATCTGATGACAATGCCACTTCTGCGCCTAGACGTCCGCTAATGCATGATTCTGCAACAGCTACCGCAATACCGCCTTCGGACAAGTCATGAGCCGATGCTACGAGACCTTTTTGAATCGCGCCAAGGACAGCATCCAAAACCTTCTTCTCTGTAGCAAGATCGATTTCTGGAGGACGGCCAGCAGCAGCGCCTTGCGTAACGTACTGGAATTCGCTTCCGCCCATTTCCGCTTTTGTTTCGCCTACGAGAATAATAACGTCGCCCTCAGCTTTGAAGCCTTGCGTTGTGATGTGATCAATGTCGTGTACAAGACCGACCATACCGATTACTGGCGTTGGGTAAATAGCACCCTTAGCGTTCTCATTGTACAAGCTTACGTTACCGCCGATAACCGGTGTGTTAAGCACGACGCAAGCCTCGGACATCCCGTCTGCCGATTTCTCAAGCTGCCAGAATACTTCTGGCTTCTCAGGGTTACCAAAGTTAAGGTTGTCAGTTACAGCAAGCGGCTCAGCGCCTGAGCACACGATATTACGTGCAGCTTCTGCCACCGCAATACGTCCGCCTACTTCTGGATCTAGATATACGTAACGTCCGTTGCAATCCGTTGTCATCGCAAGCGCCTTGCGCGTGCCGCGAATCGTCACGACTGCCGCATCGGAGCCAGGTTGAACAGCTGTCGATGTACGAACCATGTAGTCATATTGATTGTAAACCCACTCTTTGCTGGCAACTGTAGGGGAAGCAAGAACCTTCTCGAGCGCGCCAGTCAAATCCGTTACTTCTTCATAAGCTGCTGTATCTACTGCGGCATTCTCGCTGTAGTATGCAGGCTCTTTCGATGGTTTGTCGTATACAGGGCACTCGTCAACGAGTGCTTTAACCGGCATATCGGCAACCTCTTGGCCTTGGTGGAACAAACGAAGACGACCGTCATCCGTTACTTTACCTACTTTGGCGCAAATAATGCCCCAACGATCAAAGATTTCCTTCGCTTGCGCTTCATGCTGCGGCTCTACGACGAAGAGCATACGCTCTTGCGACTCGGAAAGCATCATTTCATAAGGCGTCATGCCTGTTTCACGCTGTGGTACCTCATCAAGGTAAAGCTCAAGGCCGTTGCCAGCTTTCGAAGCCATCTCAGCACTGGAGCAAGTAAGACCCGCTGCGCCCATGTCTTGAATACCAAGAACGATACCGGAGTTGATCAGCTCAAGCGTTGCTTCCATAACCAGCTTCTCCATGAATGGATCGCCGACTTGAACAGCTGTACGCTTTTCTTCTGATTCCTCGGAAAGCTCAACCGATGCAAAAGTAGCACCGTGAATACCGTCGCGGCCAGTAGCAGGACCAACGTAGAATACAGGGTTGCCTACCCCTTTTGCGACACCACGCTGAATTTTATCATGATCGATTAGACCAACGCACATCGCGTTAACGAGCGGATTGCCCTCGTAGCTCTCATCGAACATAACCTCGCCCGCAACTGTCGGAATACCGATACAGTTGCCGTAGCCAGCAATTCCGCTAACGACGTGCTCAAACAAATATTTAACGCGCTCATTTTCAAGACGGCCAAAACGCAAGCTGTTCAGCAATGCGATTGGGCGTGCGCCCATGGAGAAAATGTCACGGATAATGCCGCCTACGCCAGTTGCAGCGCCTTGGTAAGGCTCAACCGCTGATGGATGGTTATGCGATTCGATTTTGAATACAACCGCTTGGTTGTCGCCGATATCGACGATACCCGCGCCTTCGCCCGGTCCCATGAGAACGCGAGGTCCTGTGATCGGGAATTTTTTCAAAATAGGCTTGGAGTTTTTGTAAGAGCAATGCTCTGACCACATAACGCTGAATACGCCGATCTCCGTGTAGTTTGGCTTACGGCCAAGAAAGCCGCAAATGAGCTCAAATTCATAATCGGATACACCAAACTGGCTGTAAATTTTTTGCTCGGCAATTTGCTCCGCTGTCGGTTCCTTAGCTGTTAACTGCTGCGCCATGTTGTTCCCTCCATGCATTCAAAATCGATGTAAACATCCGTTTGCCGTCTTCCGAGCCAAGCAATTGATCAACTGCACGCTCTGGATGCGGCATCATGCCTACTACGTTACCTGCTTTGTTGCTAATGCCCGCAATGTTCTCTACAGAACCGTTCGGATTTGTGTCGCCCGCGTAGCGGAAAATAATTTGATCGTTCGCTTTAAGCTCAGCAAGCGTTGCGTCGTCGCAATAGTAGTTGCCTTCGCCGTGTGCGATTGGAATATTTATAATTTCACCTTGCGAATATTGGTTGGTAAATGCTGTGTTGTTGTTTACCACTTCAAGCGGCGCTTGATGGCAGCGGAACTTCAGTCCGTTGTTGCGAATCAAGGCGCCTGGCAGAAGGCCAGCCTCCGTCAAGATTTGGAATCCGTTGCAAATGCCTAGAATATATTTGCCTGCTTCGGCTGCTTTTTGCACTTCCGCCATAACAGCAGCGAATTGCGCAATTGCGCCGCAGCGCAGGTAATCGCCGTAAGAGAAGCCTCCAGGTACTAGAATCGCATCATAAGAAGACAAGTCTGTAGCTGTGTGCCATACGTAGTCAACCGACTGTCCGATCGTGTCTTCGACTGCTTTGTAGCAATCGATGTCACAGTTGGAGCCTGGAAATACAAGTACTGCAAACTTCATCGCCCTATCCCTCCAGCTCAAAACGGAAATCTTCTACAACCGTGTTCGCAAACAGCTTCTCGCACATAGCTTTAATGCGTACTTCCGCTTCTGCGCGGTCAGTCGTATCAAGCTCAAGCTCCAAATATTTGCCGATGCGTACTTTTTCGACTTCAGAGAAACCAAGTGTGTGAAGCGCTCCTTGTACAGCGGTTCCTTGTGGATCCAAAACGTTTTGCTTGATAGTGACGTAGACGGTTGCCTTCATAATAGCCTCCTGAAAATGTGGGTTTTTTCTCGCAGCAGATTTTCGTCAAAATGTGATTGCCGCTCGGGCGCGGGAGTTATTGCTTACGCCGCTTTCGAAGTCGGGAAATTCTGATTACACGCTTTGCGGTAATTTCCCGGCTTCAAGAAGCGATCGCTGTCGCTCTCCAGCAACAACTTCCCGCTCTCCGAGCTCACACATTTTGAGATAAAACCTTTGCGAGGGTGGTCGGTGAAGTTTTGTTTGGCGACCGCGCTATCGCTGGCCGCTTGATTCCTATTTGACTGGCCTGTGACTATGCTGCCTGTCAGTAATGCATTGCAACCTTGCACTTTCGCGCTCAGGTTAAAGTTTATGGGGTGCAGCAGCGCTCTCGCTGACTGCCTGCCTAAGCGGCGTTCGCTTCAGCACCCCTATGTCAGCGTCATCGCTCTCGCTCGACGTTGTTAAAGTGATTCCATCCGGCTTTCAGCGGCGGATTTTAATATAACGGGAATTCCTACCGTTAAATCAAGCCTAAAACCTAATTTGCTGCGATTAGCGGGAATTTTGGGCGTTAATTTTACTAATTTCGGCGTCCTAACTCGATTTTTTAGCATTTAACGCCCTTTTTTCMCGTTAATCCAACTATTAAAGCTGATTTGCTGCGATTAGCGGGAGTTTTAGGCGTTATTTGCMTCAACTTCGGCGTCCTAGCTCGGTTTAGCAGCATTTAACGCCYKTTTTTCCCKTTAATCCAACTATTAAAGCTRRTTTGCTGCGAWTAGCGGGAGTTTTAGGCGTTATTTGCMTCAAYTTCGGCGTCCTAGCTCGATTTTGCAGCATTTAACGCCCGTTTTTCCCGTTAATCCAACTCTTAAAGCTAATTTGCTGCGATTAGCGGGAATTTTGGGCGTTATTTGCATCAATTTCGGTGTCCTAGCTCGATTTCACAGCATTTAACGCCCGTTTTTCCCGTTCCTCACTCAGCTTACAAAGCTTCCTAAAGCTCTACGCCAGTAAGACGGCGGTAGATGTCGCGGTAGCGGGACGTTGTTTCAGCTACTACGAAGTCCGGCAGCGGTGCTGGCTTGCTGTCGCGATCCCAATCTGAGCCTAGCAGGTACGTGCGTACCGGCTCTTTGTCCATGCTGTCGATCTCGATATCCAACGCATAATTGTCTTCCGCCCAGAAGCGGGARGAGTCAGGCGTGAAAATTTCGTCGATCAAGATCACTTTGCCGTCGATGAGCCCAAACTCAAATTTGCAATCGGCAAGGATGATGCCATGCTCTGCGCAATAGCCATGAGCGTATTCGTACAGCTTGATGCTGCGGTCACGAAGCTCCTCAGCAAGCGCAGCACCGACCATTTCAGCCATTTTCTCAAATGGGATGTCCTCGTCGTGACCGACGTCGTTTTTCGCTGCCGGCGTAAAGATTGGAGCAGGAAAACGTTCGTTTTTGCGGAGTCCCGCTGGAAGCTCTATACCGTTAATCGCTGACGTTTGCTGATACTGTCTCCAGCCGCCGCCAGTGATATAGCCGCGAACCACACATTCGATATCGATGCGCTCCGCTTTGCGAGTAACCATAATCCGGTTTTTGAGCAGCTCCGGCTCGGTTACGAGACCGCCAAGCTTCTCCACATCGGTATGAACGACGTGGTTCACTTGAATGTCAGCGGTTTGCTCGAACCAGTAAGCGGACAAACGGTTCAGCACATTGCCCTTGTCAGGCACCGCCGGGTCAAGCACGTAGTCGAATGCGGAAATGCGGTCGGTGACGACGATGAGGAAATGCTCGCCCAGATCGTACAGCTCGCGAACCTTTCCTTTGTAAATCAGCGGAGCTTTAATATAATCGACAGCTGTCGATAGAGCTTGCGATGGTGCAGTCATCAGGCCAGCCTCCCCTTAAATCAATCCAAGACGTGTGAAAATCGTATCAACATGCTTCAGATGCCAAGCTGGATCGAAGCAATCATCGATTTCCTCTGTCGTCAGCACGCTTGTAATTTCCTCTGTCTCGCCAATGAGTTCGCGGAATTGACGTTTTGTTTCCCATGCCTGCATTGCACGCGGTTGAACCGTGTCATATGCTTTCTCACGGCTGAAGCCTTTGTCGATCAGCTTCGTCAATACGCGGCCAGAGAATGGGACGCCGTATGTCGCTTGCATGTTGCGCTTCATGTTTTCCGGGAACACGGTCAGGTTGTTGATGATGTTGCCCAAACGGTTCAGCATGTAGTTAAGCAGCATCGTTGCATCCGGCAAAATAATACGTTCAACAGACGAGTGGCTAATATCGCGTTCATGCCAAAGGGCAATGTTCTCATAAGCTGTAACCATATGTCCGCGAATAACGCGGGACAAACCGGAAATGTTCTCGCAGCCGATTGGGTTGCGTTTGTGCGGCATTGCGGATGAACCTTTTTGACCTTTTGCGAACGCTTCTTCTACTTCACGGAACTCACTCTTCTGCAAAGCGCGAATTTCCGTTGCAAATTTATCAAGCGAAGAGGCTACGAGTGCAAGAGTCGCCATATATTCAGCGTGACGGTCACGCTGCAATGTTTGTGTTGAGATTGGAGCTGCGGTAATGCCAAGCTTTTTGCATACAAATTCTTCAACAAAAGGATCGATATCTGCGAATGTACCTACCGCACCGGACATTTTACCGAACTGCACGTTGTTCGCCGCATGGTGGAAACGCTCCAGGTTGCGCTTCATTTCCTCATACCAAAGCGCCATTTTCAGACCGAAGGTTGTTGGTTGCGCGTGTACGCCATGCGTACGGCCCATCATCGGCGTATCCTTGTATTGCAATGCTTTGTTCTTAAGAATTTCGATAAAACGTTCGATATCTTTAACAAGAATCGCGTTAGCTTGAAGAAGCAAATAACCGATAGCTGTATCTACAACGTCCGTAGAAGTAAGGCCGTAATGCACCCATTTGCCTTCAGGGCCTGCTTTCTCAGATACGGCGCGTGTAAACGCGATAACGTCATGACGAGTGTCCTGCTCAATTTCATAAATCCGGTCGATATCAAAATCAGCTGATGCGCGAAGCGCGACAACATCTTCCTTCGGAATAACGCCTAGCTCAGACCAAGCCTCGCATGCGCAAAGCTCAACTTCCAGCCATGCTCTGAATTTATTTTCCTCTGTCCAAATAGCTCTCATTTCCGGTCTGCTGTAACGATCTAACATGATTGCTTCACACCTTCCAAATAGTTGTTTCTTCGATCCAGCTCAGCGCAGCATCCGTCGTTTCTGTCAAAACATTGACATGGCCCATCTTCCGCTTCACAACAGCTTCCTTTTTCCCGTACAAATGCAATTTCGGAGCGACCTTCAAGCGCTTAGCCGCTTCATCCGCGCGAGCTGTAAGCTCTAGAAGCGGTGCGACATGCTCACCCAGCACGTTCACCATAACAACAGGACTCATAAGCGTCGTATCTCCGAGCGGCAAATTGCACACTGCGCGTACATGCTGCTCGAACTGTGACGTCCTGCAAGCTTCCATCGTGTAGTGACCGCTGTTATGCGGGCGTGGTGCAAGCTCATTTACGAACAGCTCACCATCCGCTGTAACGAACAGCTCTACTGCAATTAGACCAACTACGCCTAATCCCTCAGCGATACGCTCTGCAAGCCGTTCTGCTTGCTGCTGCAAATCCTCCGTAATTCTTGCTGGCACGATAGACAAATGCAATATATTATCGACGTGTATGTTTTCCGCGACAGGGAAAACCTTGATCTCACCCTGCGGACTTCTCGCCGCTATAACTGATATTTCCTTATCAAAACGAATGAACTGCTCAAGCACCAGTTGGACGCGCGCTCGTGCTAAGGTCTCATACGCTTCTTCTATTTCGCTTTCGCTGCGAATGACCCATTGGCCTTTGCCATCGTAACCGCCCATAGCTGTTTTCAATACGCAAGGTGTTCCAAAAGCGGCAACAGCCTCGCGCAGCTCTTCTACGCTGCGAATCTCGCGGTAAGGGGCAACACGTACGCCAGCTGCTTCAATCGCCCGCTTCTCGCGAAGCCGATGCTGCGTTGTATACAGCAGCTCACTTCCCTGCGGCACATAAGACTCTGCCATCAGCATCGCTGCTACATCTGCGTCCACATTCTCGAATTCGTATGTGATGACATCCGATCGTTTTGCAAGCTCCCTCGCTGCATCGTGATTGTCGTAAGCTGCGACGATTTGCTCTGCTACTTGTCCAGTCGGAGCATCCGGCGTTGGATCAAGAGCAATGAAGCGATACCCCATCGCGCTGCCTGCATTCGCCATCATTCGTCCAAGCTGCCCGCCGCCTAATATGCCGATCGTACTGCCCGGCAACAGCGTCTGAATCGTTTGCTTGTCCGTTTTTTGACTCATAACGTCTCACTGCTTTCCAGCACTTCCTGCTTTACACGCTCGCGACGTGYGATTACACGCGCTTGCACCTCGGGATCAAACGCTCCCAGCATTTGTGCCGCGAGCAGTCCAGCATTCGTTCCGCCTGCATTGCCAATGGCTACCGTAGCTACTGGAATGCCGCCAGGCATTTGAACGATGGAGAGCAAGGAATCAAGTCCGCTCAAATTCGAGGACTTCACGGGAACGCCAATAACCGGCAAAATCGTCTTAGCAGCGACCATGCCGGGCAAATGTGCAGCTCCGCCGGCTCCGGCAATAATTACCTTAAGCCCTCGTTCTACTGCAGTTTCTGCATACTCGAACATTAAATCCGGTGTCCGATGCGCGGAAACGACTTTTTTCTCATAAGGAATTTGCAATTCCTCTAGTACGTCGCAAGCTAATTTCATTGTGTCCCAATCCGATTTGCTGCCCATGATGACGCCAACCTTCGCAGACATGCGTTCAAACCCACTTTCATCTATAAGATAATTAATGATCAAGCATCCTATAAAACAACACATTTAAAATAGAAAAGGCCCTTCAGCAGCCATAAGAATGGGGATGCCGCAGGACCGGAGCGGAAGCACAGACCGGTATTCATGCGAATCCATGGCCAATCAAGCTTCACTTCAATGAGGACGAGACAAATCGTGCTGCAGAGCCGAAAAGACAACAGAAGGCTGCCCCGTAAAGGAGGCAACCAGTGTCCAACTAACAAGGCACTTTGCAGACTTGCATTTGCTTTATGGCGATCCGAAACCTTACGATTCGATATCGCTTATCGTCTCATTTTGCTCGTAGTCCGAAAATTAAGGTTCTCGGGTAGAAACATTCAGGCCTGATCCCGAATATATACGAGTAAACTTTAAATGAAATAGTAGGAAGATATTTGTATTCATCCATAAATTTCAGCTCTAATTTTTCAAAAACGTCTCTGTTCACTCTAGCCTTAAGAACAAACAGCAATACGTTCCAGCGGACAATTCCGCCTCAAACCTATTCTAGTTTATCTAATCCCTAAACCACTGTCAATGAAATACGAACATTAAAAGAGAATGTTTTATAAAGGTTCGTTTTTTTGAACAAAATAATCGGAAATCCCGTATGAAATAACCATATTTAGGTGTATCGCACCTGATCATTCCCTAAACTTACCTTCTTTACTATTCTGTACAACCCCCATTCGCATTGGCTGTCGTACTTTTTCTTTGGCCTCTTCCTTATCATTCCCATTCGAATGCGAGAGCCATGTAATGAATACATTATAAAAGAGTCTTTTCTTAGCATTCAGGCAGGCACCGCAGCCGAGACCGCAATAGCTAATCATTTTAAAAGGGAGGCTCGAATAGGGTGCATATTCATGTCGTGCAAAAAGGAGATTCCATCTATAAGCTTTCTCAAATATACGATTTGTCGATAAGCGACATCACAGATGCAAACGGCCTTAGCGACCCAAACGTACTCGTTATTGGTCAGGCGCTTATTATTCCAACTGATGCAAGCACTCATAAAGTACATTACGGTGAATCGCTCTGGCTAATCGCCCAGCGATATGGCGTTACACTGCAGGAGCTCGCGAAAATAAATAAAATCTCTAATCCCGCCCTTATTTACCCGGGGCAAACACTCGTTATTCCTCAAACCGTGCGGCCAACAATTGAAGTAAACGCCTATACACAGAAATTTGACGCTGCCGGTGTTCGTTTAATTGAGGACATTGGTCAACATCTAACCTATTTAAACCCATTCAGTTACCGTGTACAGGCTGACGGTACTTTTACGCTTTTAGATGATTCAGCTATTATAAATGCAGCCTACGAGACACAAGCTACGCCTATGATGGTTCTGACTAATTTCGAAAACGGCACATTCAGTCCTGATGCTGCCCATGCGGTGCTCGCAGATGCCGGGCTTCAACAAAAGCTCATAACGAGCATTCTCGTTATGATGAAGCAGAAAGGTTATCTAGCGCTCAATGTTGATTTCGAATATGTTCCGCCTGCCGATCGTGAGTTATTTCAACATTTTATTCAAAGGCTCGTCGACAGCCTGCACCCGGAAAATTATCTCGTATCCGTTTGCCTCGCACCCAAGCTGAAGTCCGACCAAGCAGGCACGCTATATGAAGCGCATGATTACCAGGCTCTAGGCCGCATCGCCGATTTTGTTATTCTCATGACCTATGAATGGGGCTGGTCGGGCGGGCCGCCGCGAGCCGTCGCTCCGCTGAACGAGGTCAACAAGGTGCTGCAATATGCCCTCAGCGTTATTCCTCCCCAAAAAATCGTAATGGGCATGCCTTTGTATGGCTACGATTGGACACTTCCCTACGTCCAAGGCGGAAAGTGGGCACCGACGATCAGTCCGCATGAAGCGGTAATTCGTGCGAATACTTACGGAGCCACCATTCAATATGATGATGAGGGACAATCACCTTACTATAACTATTACGACAAGGAAGGCCGAGAGCATGTCGTCTGGTATGAGGATGCACGCAGCGTTCAGGCCAAATTCAATCTTGTCAAAATATATAAGCTTCGCGGCATCGGCTATTGGGTACTCGGCGTACCGTTCCCGCAAAACTGGTATGTGCTGCAAGCCAATTTTAAAGTGAAAAAGCTCATATAATTAATAATTTAATACAGATAAAAAGAAGACCGTATCGTTCGGCATAATCGAACGGTACGGCCTTCTTATTTATTTATTAAACCAACCACACCGTTTTTGCAGTGGCAGGTATGCGCTGCGGCTCTGGAGCCGTCATATCCGGATACCCYAGGTAAATAAAACCTACGATTTGATCCTGTTCACGCAGGCCGAATGTTTCTTTCATAATCGGGTGGTACATTGGATCGCCCGAACGCCATATCGCCCCAAGTCCATTCGCATGTGCTGCAAGCAGCAAATTTTGCACCGCTGCTTGAGCAGCAGCAAGCTCCTCTGCCAGTACAGCGCGCGGATCATCCGACGGTGAGCATACTGCAGCAATAATGACTGGGGCACGGAATGCTTTGGTGCGTTCTTTAGCCAAACGATCCTCAAGCGGCTGTCCGCTCAGCTCAGGAACAGCGGCCGCGGATACACGCGCATATCCTTCTGCAAGCCGCCCTCTGCCTTCACCCGTCATCACAATAAATGACCAAGGCTGCGTATTATGATGGCTAGGCGCCCAAACAGCTGCATCCAACAACCGTTCAATAAGCGCACGGTCAACAGGGTCCTTCTTCACTCTTCCAATCGTTCTTCTCGTGCGAATCGCTTCTTCTATGTTCATTTCAGCTTCTCCTCCACCCAAATGCCTATAATAAGATGCTTAAAAACTTATTGCTCAAACAGATGCAAATATTCGCCGTATCCTTCTTCCTCCAGCTTATCCTTGCCGATAAAACGCAGTGAGGCGGAATTGATGCAATAACGAAGCCCCGTCGGCTGCGGTCCATCATCAAATACATGACCGAGATGAGAATCGCCCTCTTTGCTGCGAACCTCGACCCGTACCATATAATGCGAGGAGTCCGTATGCTCAGAAACAGCTGCTGCTTGCAGCGGCTTCGTGAAGCTCGGCCAACCGCAGCCAGCATCGTACTTATCGCGTGAGCTGAATAGCGGCTCCCCAGAAACGATATCTACATAAATGCCATCCTCGGTGTGATCCCAATACTCCCCTGTAAATGGACGTTCTGTTCCACTGTTTTGTGTGACTTCATACTGGATCGGCGTAAGACGCTGCTTCAATTCTGCAGGATCTTTCTTAATCGCCCAGTTTTGTGAAATAAAAGCGTCGCGGCCAGAGCCTTTACGATACATTTTGTAACGATACGGATTCGATTTGTGATAGCCCTGGTGATAGTCCTCTGCCGGATAAAAAGCTTGCGCCGGTTCGATTTCCGTTACGATTGGCCGGTCGAAGCGACCGCTAGCTTCAAGCTCTTGTCTAGAAGCTTCCGCCAGCTCGCGCTGCTCTTCATCATAATAATAAATACCTGTCCGATAAGATTCCCCGCGATCATGGAACTGACCGCCTGCATCCGTAGGGTCGATTTGCTTCCAAAAAATATCAAGCAGCTTCTCATAAGGGAAGATCGCAGGATCATACGTAATTTGTACCGCTTCCGCATGACCTGTCGTCTCCGAGCATACTTCCTGATACGTTGGGTTTACCGTATGTCCACCCGTATATCCGGATACGACCGATATAATTCCCGGCATTTCCTCGAATGGCGATACCATGCACCAGAAGCAGCCTCCTGCGAACATGGCTTTTGCTTCTTTTCGGCTCGCGCCGTTATTTGTAATTGGTTGATCCATGCTGATCATCCTCCTAGTTGGTTCAAATAATAATGAATCTCTATTATACAATACTAGATGGGCTAACAACAAAAAAAGGAGGAAACATCGCTTGGCAGCGACGTTTCCTCCTTCTATTGGTTATTTAAAGTCCGAGCCTGGAAAAAATACGAATAAGATCGGTAATGAGCTTGCGCCCGGTGATGAATACTGAATCGTTACTTCTGGCGCAGGCTGCATGCCTGCTGCTCCAGCGGGTTGATTCGGCTGCGTATAGATCAATGCTCCTTCGCCTACCTTCACATGACCGCCTGAAGGGACGTAAACCACTTTTCCATTTACACTAACTGCGCCTTGGAAAATTCCCGCTCGAGGATTAAGAATAATCCGTGTACCCCAAGCGACATTTTTGAGCTTTACGGTCGTTACGGCACCATATTCCCCGCCGTTAATAGTCATTCCGCCTGTCAATGCATCTACACCTGCCATAGCAGGACCACGTTGACCTAAACGCAGCTTGCTTTCTGTAACGCCAACCTTCTCATTCACTTCAATATATTGATCGGTATCGAAGAACTTGCCGCGATTTCCGACCTTCTCCAGCTCAGTAACCATAGACACTGCACTAATCGGGTCGGTGTCTACTTTAAGAGCCATCGTGGAAAATGTCAGCTTTCCGTCCATATCGACATCAAGCAAGCCCGAGAAACCTTCGTCTGGATTCATAATAATTTTCTCAAGCTCCGGCAGCAGCACAGCGGAAGTGCCAGGCTCAATAATCATCTCGCGCGGCTGTGAGCTTGCAAAATATCTAGCCACTGCAGCCGATCCAAATTGCATAGCACTGACGCTTGGTCCAGCAAGGCCGCGGTTGCCAATCGTCAGCTTTACGCTTTCGCTTTCGTTATTCGTAACTACAACCGCCAGCTTCAATCGCTCGTCAGAGCCGTTGCGGTGATGAAGGAATAAACGACTTGCATCATTCAGTGTGTCTTCGTACAGCAAACCTTCTCCAAAGAAACGTTCCGGCGCATTCGACATATACAATGTGCGGCCGCCTTTGGACTCAATTGTATCCACCTCTTTGAAGGTGTTCATCAGTTTCCCGTCCACTTCAAATTTATCGCCCGGGTTACCATAACGCATGTAGTATTCATAAGGCGTATACATAACCTCTTCTGTTACACGGATATCTTGAGATACGACTTCACTTCGTGCGCCATCATTGTCGTAGACACTTTGAGTAACGGTATAAACACCTGGCTCAAAATATGTACTTTTACGACCGGTCCACTCTGTCTTCACGATTTTGCCATCAGGGTCGTAACTCAAATCCTTAAATTCGATCGGCTCCCCGAGCTTCACCTCATACGGAGCTTCGAAGCGGGCTACTGGCGGCACGTTTGGCTCCGGCTGAATCGTTATGGTAATTTGCTTAAGCTGTGCATTAAACACATATGTCGCATTCCACAGCAGCTTGACTGCTGATAAAGGCACATGCATCGTTCCATTAATTTGTGTAGCTGCATTAGGCAGTACAACGTAGCTTCCGTTGCGATTCGCACCGCGCATATTATTGTTCAGTGTAACTTTGTTGAAATACGTATCGATATGAGTGCCTTTACTATCAGCATAAACGCTTGCCCCAACGGAAGTAGCAATCGTCCGAACAGGAATCATCGTAACTCCCTTTACTACCGGCAGCGGCGCCGTCATTTGCTGTGCCTTGCCGTTTACAGTCATTTTTTTCGAACCATGCACAAACACAACCTTTATCGGCTGACGCTCAGCTGCATTAGCTTCCTCCTTCACTCCAAATCCAGTACCTGCCAGCGAAACGAGTAAGCCTGCTATGAGAACTCGCTTAGTCATTTGCTTAAACCAATTATGTGTTTTCATCTTGATCTCCTTCCAATTTGCGGCATCGGCTGCCGCATCCCTTATGGTTAGACGCCGAAAGGAGGGAGAATGTTCCGGTCCGATTTGAAATTTACAGGAAATTCCCATCTATCGCAAAGGACATCTACGTTTGTCTTTGTTACAATAAGATGACATCCGCAACTATTTAGGAGCAATTGAAGTCTAATCTATGTACCCTTGCTAGCAGTTCGTTCATCCGATCTTTCGTGCAAGTGACTATCAAGAGAGGTGAATGAATAGAATGAGTGATTTAATTTTGGAACAACGCACTGCCAGCCAATTCGATAAGAAAACACGCAGAAAGAAAGGAAACCGTACCTTCCTTCTTTTTGTCTGCATATGGGTCATTATTATATGCTCCGGCATATTGGGCGCCAAATGGTATACCGAACGGATTCAGCAGACGTTATCCGCAAACTTGGAGCAGCAAACCGCTGGCCAAATTGCGGCTATGCAGCAAGCTTATGAGGCTCGCATGCTGAAGCTCGAAACCGACTACACCGCAGATCTTGCTGAGCTAAAGGCAAAAGTCGATGCGCTGAATGAACTGCTTACGTTCACGAAGGACAACGCCGCTTCCAAAACGGACAACAGCAACAAGCTGTATACGCAGCTGAATGAAGTGAAAAAGCAGCTCAATGAGCTGCAGAAGAGCTTGGACGTGCTTAAATGAATATAACCGTCAAAGCGTTAAATCGAACTGCACTGCTCGCTTGTGCACCATTTCTAGGCATTATGATCTGGCTGCTATTATCCGATATCGTTATTCAATTATCTGCTGAGGCTTTTCCTAAGCCCATTACCGAGCAAACAAGGCTTCCCGAATCCGATATTAAGCATGCTGCTGCCGGCCTTGACCTCGCACAGGAGACCGCATCACAAACACGAGAGTCCATTCAAAGACAGCTGAAGCTGTACAAAGAAACGAATGCCGATATGGCAAAGATATCTTCTATGGCTGCATCCCAGGCAATGAGGCCTTTGCAAATTTACGACCGCAATATTACGAGCAAGCTTGGCAAGGTCGCCGGTACGATTGAATCGGACAAGCTAAGAGCACAGCTTTTCTACATAAAAGCAGAAAACTTCTCGGCGTACGCGCTCAAGGTGAAGCTTAAGAGCAAAGATGCGATGACGATGTCGCTCGGCGGTGAAGAGCTTGGACAAGCGGAGACTACGCTCGCTGCAGTCAACCGGCATGGAGCTGTTGCTGGCATTAATGCAGGCGGCTTTGCAGATGGACGAGGCAAAAGATATCCGCTAAGCACAACCATTGTGGACGGAGATTACGTGACAAGCTTTGAGCCGCCGCGTGCGGATTTGTTTTTTGTAGGGTTAAACGAGCAAAATGAGCTCATCGGCGGAAAATTCGCAAGCAAACAACAGCTGGATGCCAAAAAACCGAAATTCGGTGCATCCTTTGTTCCTGTACTGCTGCGCGGCGGATCTCCACAACCGATTCCAGCCAAATGGCAGACGAGTCCAAAACGCGCGCCACGGACCGTCATTGCTAATTTCAAGGATGATCAGCTGCTGTTTCTTGTAGCTGACGGCTACAACGAATCTGGCAGCTCAGGGGCTACGCTTGGTGAAATGCAGCTATTGCTGCAGCGCTATGGCGCCGTTGACGGCTACAACCTGGATGGCGGCGGCTCGTCCTCGCTCATTTTTAACGGAAGAGTCATTAATAAGCCTTCCGACGGACAGCTTCGCAAGCTGCCGACGCACTTTTTGTTATTTAAATAATTAGGCCTGCATAGCGCGATGAAGATGATTTCTGAATATACTATTATCGAACTCCTAAGCTTTGACCCCTACTACTGTTCTTCGGAAAGGAGCAGCACGAATGGGCATTGGATCGAAATGGTACCGCAAATCATTATTGACGATTACAGGCATTCCGCTGGTAGAAAAGCTTTCAACTACGTATGGAAAAAAACTCGCGAGCCGATTTATTGCGGGGGAGACGCTTGAAGAGGCTTTGCTTGAGCTCGAGAAGCTGGGCAAGCTAGGCATTATGGCAACGCTTGATCATCTTGGCGAAGGCATACAGGACTTAAGCGAGGCATCAGCATACAGAGATCAATATTTGAAGCTGATCGAAGGCATAGCTGATCGAAAAGCTAATTCTCATGTATCGCTGAAGCCTACTCAAATGGGTCTCGCTCTTGACCAAGCGGCTTGTTACGCCAACATTCGAGACGTAGTCAAGCATGCGAGGCGCCATCGAAACTTCGTTCGAATTGATATGGAAAATACGCCTTACACGCAAGCTACAATCGATATCGTTAAAAGGCTCCACAAAGAAGGCTTAACCAATGTCGGCACCGTGCTGCAGGCTTACCTATTCCGAACGGAGCAGGATGTTAACGATATGCTTCAAGCACGCATAAGCTTGCGACTCGTTAAAGGCGCCTACAAAGAATCGAGTGAGGTCGCCTATCAAGATAAAAACGAGGTCATCGACAATTTCAAAAGAATGATCAAGGCTCATTTGGACAAAGGCATCTATACCGCCATTGCCTCACATGATGATGCTATCATTAGCTGGGTAAAAGCTTATGCGCGCACGAACCGTATTGCCAAAAGCGCCTTCGAGTTCCAAATGCTCTACGGTCTCCGCATGAATGAACAGGCGAAGCTCGCAAAGGAAGGCTACCGCATCCGCTGTTACGTTCCTTACGGCGCCATGTGGTACCCCTACTTCACCCGCCGGCTTGCCGAGAAACCTGCAAACCTTATGCTCGTTCTTAAAAACATGTCCGGTCTAAAGAAGGCATCCCCTAAGTAAAAACAGTCGAGCAGGATAGCTTTGCCTGCTCGACTGTTTTTTTCTATCGATCTAATTCCTCTACCTGAACATCAATAGAAATGATTTCCGCAAAAAAAGATGTCCCGGATTCCTAAGAATATTCGGGACATCTTTGCTTCTTCGGGCGATTGAATTATAAGTGCTTGTATTAACCGATTTCCGGCTGATGCTCCGGCTGATGCAGGGCGACCGTGCCGTCATCAAGACGCAGCCATGATTCCACGTTCCGTTCGTTTTCGGTCAAGCGGATCACGCGGGCACCCCGCGGGAAGCCTTCCTTGCCGTAAGTGTTGTATCCTGTTGCTCGTCCGTAATAAAGGCGAATCCCGTAAAGCTCTCCCCAATAGTCGTTCGTGTGGTCATGGCCGCAAAAAGCTGCAATCACGTCTCCCTGTGCCAACATCGCTGAGAAGAAACCTGCTTGCGTCTGCGCGGCGCATACCCCCTCATGTTTATGGCCATAGCACACTTCCCGGTCCCACACTTCTTGGTACTCAGGCAAAGGGATATGAAAGAATGCGAGTGCCGGCAATGCAGCGCCCTGATGACGAGCTTTCCACGCCTTGGATTGCTCCATGTACCACTGCACTTGATCATGCTGAATCCAATCGTAGCCGGGTACGCCAGGCAGCTTGGAATAATCGCCGGAATCCAGGCAGTAAAGCACAGCGGCCGCTTGATCGTTGTCAGACCCAAGTACAGGCAACGCATAGTTGCCTGTGCCATGGATATCACGCGGTCCCGGCTCGGCAAACGTATGAGCGTGCTTTAGCACCTCGCCCATCAGGTCATCGCGGGTAATATCGTTCTCCGTATCGTGGTTGCCGAATACGATTCCCCACGGAATGCCTCTCTGCTCGGCAGCGGCAACCGCGTCGCGAAACGCTTGAAGCGGATCTTGGCATAAGACTGCTCCGTCTGAACCTCTGCCCGTGAAAATGACATCTCCTGTAAACATAACAAAATCCGGTTGTTCAGCCTCAAGTACAAGCTCCATCGCAGCCTTGGAACGCAAATCTAAGTCCGATCCGTCCTGCCAATGAATATCTGTGAACTGGACAATTGTAAAAGTGCCGTCTTTGCGAAAACGAAGCTTTTTGGCGTTTTCCATCCTCATCCTTACTCCCTCTCCATTAGGTATTCAGGTGCTATTGTTTAATGCCCTGATGACGCAATCATAATGATGCCCATAACTACAGCGATCGAAGCTGTAATTCTGCGAGTCCCTTGCGACTCTTTTAAAACAAATAGACCAAGGAGCGTGCCAAACACGATTCCCACCTCGCGCATAGGCGCAACTGTTGATATATTGGCATTTCTGGCTGCAAACAAAAACAACAAGTACGAGCCCGGAGACAAGATAGCGCCAATCCAGATAATATTGATATGAGTGCGAATAACATGCTTAAGCCGTTTAGAGCGAAGAACAGCAGGCGTCAGTCCGAGTACAAAACCGATATTCGTCACCTCAAGCAGCGCAAGGGGAGAGAGATGCTGTAAATTCACTTTATCGATAAGCGTGTAAGTGGTAATGCATAGCCCAACGCTCATCGCCAGCAGTACAGGCTTATAGAAAGACTGCTGATGCCCTTTGCCCGAAGATCTTCCGATCATGACGATGAACCCGATCAGCATAAAGCTGAGTCCGATCCAGCCCCACAAAGGCAATGTCTCTTTTAATAGCAATACGCCGATGGCTGGGATAAGCAAGGTTGGTGTCCCCCGCATGATCGGATACACTTGCGATAAATCTCCAGCATTATAGGTG
>NZ_JBFRDK010000110.1:0-22261 GCF_052113545.1 Paenibacillus sp. TAF43_2 | reverse complement strand
GGTTACCCACGTGTTACTCACCCGTCCGCCGCTAACCGGCGTTTTCCGAAGAAAACGCTAGTCCGCTCGACTTGCATGTATTAGGCACGCCGCCAGCGTTCGTCCTGAGCCAGGATCAAACTCTCCAWRTTGGTGTTTGACTTGCTCATWACTTTTTTATCGCTTTTCTCACGATTCGTTAGAATCGTAAGGGCAGTTATTACTCGTTGTTCAGTTTTCAAAGAGCAAACTTTTCTATCGTTTGTCTTGCTTGTTTTTCTTGTCGTCCGCGTGTTTCTCTCGGCCGGAATTAGAATATATCATGCCCCCCTCCAATTGGTCAAGCATTTATTTAAAAAAACTTTAAAAAGTATGTTTTCACTCGATTTTCGGTAAAATATAACCAATTACTTTCAAATAAACTTAACAAATTCCAACTTTATAAACACTTCGTAATTATAATAGAATAATAATATGATTATTCAGCCATTTATCCAATTTTAGAGCGAGTTCACAAGAGGGAGCAATAAAAATGACATTATCAGAAATCGAACGTATTCAAGCTCTGCTTCCACAATGGGTTGAATCAAGCCGTGAACAATGCAGCATCGGCAAAGTTGCCTCCTATATACCCGAGCTGTCGAAATCACCGATTGGGGCATTAGGAATTCACCTTATTGATTCAAACGGCCTTTCTATCTCTGAAGGCGATACAGATCTCTCTTTTACGATGCAAAGTATTTCAAAAGTATTCACGCTCATTTTAGCGCTAATGGATAACGGAGAAGATGTCGTTTTTGACAAGGTTGGCATGGAGCCTACTGGAGACAACTTTAATTCAATGCTAAAGCTTGAGCTCGTACAGCCGGGCATTCCTTTTAATCCACTAATAAATGCTGGAGCCATTGCGATCTCTTCTTTAATTGCTGGCAAAGATCCTGCTGAAAAATCTGCACGAGTGTTAGACTTCCTTCGCCTTCTTTCTAATAATAGCTCACTTGACTACGATATGGACGTCTATCGTTCTGAAGCCGATACAGCGAACCTTAATCGTTCAATGGCATATTTTCTCAAAGATAACGGTGTTCTGCAAGGATCAGTTGAAGATGTTCTTGAAGTTTATTTCCGGCACTGCTCCATCAGTGTAACCTGTGCAGATTTGGCTCAAATGGCTTTGGTGCTGGCGCATAACGGCAAAAATCCTACAACCGGAGAACAGCTTATTCCTCGCCGCTTCGTTCAAATAGCCAAAACCTTTATGATAACTTGCGGCATGTACAATGCCTCTGGAGAGTTTGCGATTCATGTCGGGTTGCCAGCCAAGAGCGGCGTATCCGGCGGTATTTTATCGCTGGTGCCTGGCCGTTACGGTATCGGATTAGTTGGTCCATCGCTGAACCGAAAAGGAAACAGCATTGCTGGTGTTGCTCTTCTTGAGTCATTATCGAGAGAGTTTGAATGGAGCTTGTTCTAATATACTGCTTTGCTTGAAAACAAAAAGGATGACCGCTTGCGATAAACTCGCTGGGTCATCCTTTTTTTACTGTTTGTATTACGACTGTGGATCAATTAGCTTCACATTTTTGTTCAATATGAAAAACTGCTCCGCCTTCTCACGGTGATCTTCCGTTATTTGGCCACTAAGGGACCTGTAAGCGATGAACACGGCTGTTGCATCATCAACAAAACCTGCTACAGGTATAAAATCCGGAATAAGATCAAGCGGCAAAATCCAATAGGCTAAAGCTCCAATAGCTGTGACCTTAGCAGATAGCGGCGTCTTCGGATCAGCCGAGCAATAATAAAGCGTGACTACTTCTTTAGCGAACGGCACCTTAGCTGCATGTCGCTTCACTTTTGCCCAAAACCCTTCCTCTACATACTTCGTTTGCTTCTCATGGTCACCTAATTTGCTAATGTACTTTTCTATATCAACTTCCTCAGGCGGATTGATTTGTTTATGATCCAAGGTCCTTTGAAGCCCTTCTTCTGCATCTTTAAGATCTGCATCATCAATCAGTATCGTACCGCAAGAGGAGCATTCCACAACCATTTGCCTGTTCGCGTCGACATCATTTTGGTTTCCACATTTGGGGCACAGGGTAATAGTCATACATCCCACCTCCTTGATATAACTAATAATACTCTCCATCCCCTAAAATAGTTGCAATAAGGTTTGCGTATATCAGTAATAGTGTGCCATGCAGACGTTTAATCTGATTCACTCAGCATGCCATTATTAAGCTGCCCATTAACAAGCGAGCTGTAAAAGCCTTTTTGCATAAGGAGCTGTGAATGTGATCCTTTCTCCAAAATGGCACCGTCACGCAGCACTACAATCTGATCCGCTTGTTGAATGGTGTTCAGACGATGGGCAATGACAAAGCTCGTTCTCCCTTTCATAAGCCGCTGCAGCGCTTCCTGGATTTTTATTTCAGTGACCGTATCGATACTGCTTGTCGCTTCATCTAATACAAGGATTGAAGGATCTGCTAGAATCGCTCTGGCAATGGCAAGCAGCTGCTTCTGTCCTTGGCTAATTCCACTGCCGTCTGATTTGAGTACGGTCCCATAGCCGTCCTTCAGACGAGAAATGAAGGAATGTGCGTTTGCGAGTTTTGCAGCCTGTTGGACTTCTAAATCCGTTGCATCCAGCTTGCCGTAACGGATATTTTCATAGATGGTCCCCTCGAACAGAAATGGGTCCTGCAGTACAAACGCCATATGCGAGCGCAAATTTTCACGTTTGAGCGTTCGTGTATCGTACCCATCAATCAAGATGCTGCCCGAGCTAGGATCATAGAATCGGCACAAAAGCTGGATGAGTGTTGTTTTACCCGCTCCGGTTGGACCTACTAGAGCGATCGTCTCCCCTGGCGTAGCTTCAAAACTTACCCCGCTTATCGTAGCTGTCCTTCCTTCATAAGCAAATGTTACTTTATCAAAAACGACTTTTCCGCTTACTTTTGCAAGTTCGCGAGCTGCTCCCTCATCTTTTCGTTCCTCATCTTCGCTTAGCACATCAAATACACGTTCAGCACCAGCGACAGCAGATAATAGCGTATTCCACTGGTTAGCAAGGTCATTAAGCGGTCTTGTGAACTGCCTGGAATATTCCACAAATATAATAATTGTACCGACCGTTATTTGATCATTTAAAACAAATATCGCACCTATTCCTGCAATGATCGTGAAGCTTAAGTTGTTTAACGCGTTCATCAGCTTCGGAATGAAACCAGAAATCGTCTGCGCCCAGAAGCCAGAAACTCGAATACGCTCGTTGCGCTCCTTGAAGGCGGAGATGACTGTTTTTTCCTGAGAAAAGGCCTTCACTATGCGTTGTCCTGACAATGTTTCTTCTATATAACCATTTAAGTCGCCAAGATTGCGCTGCTGAGCTTTGAATAGCCGGCCGGTTTGTTTTGTGATCCATTTCATTCCCAGCACCATAAGCGGCACAACGAGGAAGGTTAATAGAGTCAAAAGCGGACTAAGGGACAACATAACGCTTACGGTTCCAACAAGAAGGAGGATACTTGAAAACACCTGAATCACAGAGCTATTTAAAGATGAGCTTACGTTTTCTATGTCATTCGTAACGCGGCTCATGAGTTCACCATGCTGACGCTTGCTGAAAAAAGGGATCGGCAGCCTGTGCAAATGGTCAAACAATTCGACCCGCATGCGATAGACCGTTTTTTGCGAAATGGTTATCATCCATATACTTTGGAGCCACATCGTGATCGAGTGCAGCGCATAAACGAGAGCCATCAATAGTAGAAAAACAATAATTCCGCTATCTCTATTCATCAAAAAGCGATCGATTGCGGTACCTGCCATATAGGGTCCCAGCAATGAGAACGCAGAGCTTAATATAACCATTACAATGACAGCTGCAAGTCTGCCCTTATAGACGATCAGGTAACTCCACATTTGCTTCAGCGTTTGGCTCATATTTTGCGCGCGTGGTTTACGTTTACCTTTGCCTGCTGCAGTGGATTCGACCGCTTCTCCAGATTTTTGGTACTGAAAAGGCTCCTTTAATTGTCTAAGCACGGGACACACCTTCCTTCCCGAACTGTGACTCGTATATTTTCTGATACAAACTGGATTCACGGATCAACTGCTCATGCTTGCCTTGTGCCAGCAATTGGCCTTCATCAAGCAGAAGGATCGAATCCGCAGCTACGGTTGAGCTTATTTTTTGCGTGATGAGAAATGTCGTGCAGCTCATATTTTTAAGTGCTTGCAGAAGAGCAGCCTCGGTCTGTACATCGAGTGCGCTTGTGCTGTCATCAAGCAGCAGCACAACTGGCTTTCTAACTAATGCCCTCGCAATCGTTAGACGCTGCTTCTGCCCTCCCGAGAGATTAACTCCTTTTTGACCCACTATCGTATCGTATTGTTCCGGCAGCTTCATAATGGTGTCATGGATTTGAGCTAGTTTGGCAGCCTCTATGATTTCTTCGATGCTGGCATTCTCCTTGCCCCAGCGAATATTATCCGCCACCGTGCCTGTAAACAGCATGATTTCTTGCGGAACATACCCAATCTGCTTGCGAAGCTGCTCAAGCTTCATTAAGCGATTGTCTTTGCCATCCACGCGAATCACGCCCGTCTGCACATCGTACAGTCTAGGAATCAGTTGAATGAGCGATGTTTTGCCAGAACCGGTCGCACCCATAATGGCAATTGTCTCACCCGGTAATACCGAGAAGGATATATCTCGCAATACATGCAGATCGGAATCCGGATATTCAAAAGATACGTTCTCAAAGGAAACGTAGCCATCGCGAAGCTTCACCGATTCATCGCTGTCAACTGTATCTGTTAAGTCGATGTCCGTTAACACAACTTCTTCAATTCTTTGAGCTGATGCGCGCGCTCTCGAGAAGTTGACCACGATCATGGACATGATGGATAGAGCACCAATCGTCCTCATCGCATAGTTGACAATGGCAACCACCTCACCAACGGATGCTCCATTCCGATCGAGCTCGATTCTACCAAACCACAGCACGGCTATAACAATCGCATTCATAAATAACAGCACGATAGGCATCGTAACTTCCGTTAAACGAAGAGCGGATACGGTACGATCCATCAGCTGCTCGCTGGAAAATGCAAAACGCTTCGATTCATGCTTCATCCGAACGAATACACGCACGATTCTCATGCCGATTAAATTTTGCTGCATCACGCTATTCACTTGATCCAGCTGCTTCTGAACAGAACGAAAAAGCTTTTCTCCCTTTTTAAGCACCCAAAGCAGAAAAACACCAAGAAACGGAATGACCGCAGCAAGCCAAATCGCCAGCTTAGGCTGAACGATAAAGGCCATTACGATACTTCCGATTACGAGCAATGGGGCGCGAAGCATAATACGCAGTCCCATGAACACTGTATTTTGCAGCTGTGAAACGTCATTCGTTAATCTAGTAATAAGCGATGATTCCGGAAAACGATTAAAATTGGCAAATGAGAACGATTGCACTTTTTCATAAAGCCGCTCTCTTAAATCAAATCCGAAGCTCTGACTTACGTGTGAAGCATAGAAAGAGCTAAGTATCCCTACAATGAAAGCGATAACAGAGCAACCAATTAGAAAGCCGCCCCATTGCAGCACAACCGATAAATTATTATTATCAATACCATCATCAATGATTTTTGAAATAATATACGGTTGAAGCAGCTCCACTACGAGCTCCACCAACATAAGCAGCAGAGCAACGTAAGCAGCAAAACGATATTTTTTGAGAAAAGTGAACATAGTCAGCATCTTTGTTCCTCCGAGTAATAATGGCTTAGATTAGCTATCCTACTCATTATATCTTTTTGAACAGAAAATGGTATGCACGATTATAAACCCGGGGCAGTCTGAAGGAGGGGGTGCGCCTGCTTAAGGCAGTCAAGCTGCCTTAAACACTGCGAGCATCTTCATAGAACACTCGAAACATAATATCGTGATTATAGTTGCCAAAACCCTTGCCATATAAGGTTAACCCGCCTACGTTAACGGCATCTTCCTTCACGCCAATGCGGAATGTCCAGAAATTTCGCTCCAACCCAATTTCACCGATACTAGTTGATGACATATGCTGTCCATCAATTAGCGTCCCATCCTCTTGAATGCGTATCACCTTGAGCAGTCCGTATTGATTGACCCGATCTCCCCACCAAGCCGGTGAGAAACGTCCTCTTACATCTCCATAATCACCAGGGCTCGTCCACATGCCGATATCCATTCCATTAAGGGAAAAATTAATGTCAGATGGCCAGTTATCGTTTACGCCTGGCGCTTCTGAGCCAAGCTCCAGTGTAATTTCAAGTGCTACAGGCCGTTGTCCCGCTAGCAAATAATTCGGCACCTTGTATTCCACATAACCTTTGCCGAACCAAAGAATGCCTGCATTCATTCGCTCCGGCTCCAAGAAGAAACGCGGATCATCAAATTGCCCAATTAGCTTCTCCGTTGTAGCAATGCCGCAAGTCGGAAACACTTCAAATTCTGTAAAATGTCCAACAGGCACGCTAACATCATGCACCTTCTTCACATCAAGCGCCTTAGGAGGCAGTTCAATCGTTATGGTACGTTCAGCAAGCGAGCAAATTTTATGTGTGCCGCCATGTTTACGAACCATCTTCGTCTCTACAATGCCAGCCTTCTCCAGCTTCCGAATATGCATCGTTACAATCGCGCTGCTTAGACCGATAGCTTCAGCAAGCTCCTTTACGTTCATCATATTTGTTGCAAGCAAATTAATAATGGAGAGCCTGACAGGACTAGCCAATGCCTCATATAAGGGCAGCCAAGTTTCATCCGTATTCGCATTTATCATCCCGATCTCCTCCTCTCTCTATATTATAATAATAGAAGGGCATCCCAAAAGCCGCAATCGCGGCTTCCGGATCCCCTAGTTGATTCCATTATAGTTTAATACGAATAACGTTCCACGATGCTTTGCTAAGCGTCGCGGCAATTTTCCCGCCGTCTGCAAGCGCAGCATTACCTGCTGTGTGAGGTGTTACGCGATTAGGTGCGTCTGCCGTGTTCGTCATTTTCAAATCATCAGACTCAAGCACGATATGCTCAATTAGTTGAAAAGCACCGAAGCTGCGCAAATCGATTTCGAATGGAAGCGATTCTTCCGTGTTGCGGTTAACCGCAAAAATCGTTACTTCCTCTTTCTCTTCATTATGAACGGCTACAGTCTCCAAGTATGGCACGTCTGTAAAATCCTTTGTATCATGCTTCGGCGATTTCACTAGCGGCACCAGCACTGTGCCACGACCGAAAATGCTTGCGTGCATGTATGGATAATAAATCGTTTGCTTCCATGCAGGTCCGCCATTTTGCGTCATGATTGGTGCGATCACGTTAACCAGCTGTGCGATACAAGCCATCTTTACACGATCTGCACGTTTAAGCATACTGATCAGCATGCAGCCAACAACAAGTGCATCTTCATGATTATACACGTCCTCAAGCTGTGGCGGAGCAATTTGCCAAGGATCAAGCTTGCGGTCTTGTGCATTCGAATGATACCACACATTCCACTCGTCAAAGGAAAGGTTGATTTGCTTCTTTCCACGTTTTTTTGCTTGCACATAATCACAGGTTGAAATGACTGTATTAATGTAGGAATCCATGCTCATAGACTGTGCAAGGAAGTTTTTCGTGTCGTTATGAGGGTTCCCATAATATTGATGAATCGACACATAATCAATCGTATCATAAGCAAGATCAAGTACGGTAGCTTCCCATTCAGGGAACGTCGGCATTCCGATATGCGAGCTTCCACATGCGACTAGCTCAATTGTCGGATCAACCCATCGCATCGCTTTTCCTGCTTCGTTAGCAATGCGACCATATTCTACAGAAGTTTTGTGTCCGATTTGCCAAGGTCCATCCATTTCATTGCCGAGACACCATGTCTTTACATTATGGGGATCTTTATAACCATGCTGGATGCGAAGATCGCTCCAATATGATCCTGACTTATGGTTGGAGTATTCAATCAAGTTGCGTGCATCATCAATGCCGCGAGTGCCAAGATTGACGGCCATCATAGCGTCTGTATTCACCTTTTTGCACCAGTCCATAAATTCATTAAAGCCGATCCAGTTGGGCTCAACCGTTCGCCATGCAAGCTCAAGCCTCTTCGGACGCTGATCTACCGGACCAACACCATCCTCCCAGTTGTAACCGGATACAAAATTACCGCCAGGATAACGGACGATAGGCACATCAAGTCCCTTTACAAGCTCAAGAACATCGGAGCGAAAACCCTGCTCATCTGCTTGCGGATGATCCGCCTCATAAATGCCGCCATAAACCGCACGCCCAAGATGTTCTATGAATGATCCATATATACGTTTATCCACTTCCCCAACTTGAAAATCCTTATCCACTATCATTGTCGCTTTGTTTGTCATAATCATCCACCTCAATTAAATTAATAATTTCATTAATTAGTTAGTTAAGAGTTAATAGTGATTTATACTACTATTTAACTACACGTTCGTAATTAATTCAAGTATTAATTTTATATATGATGAATTTATGTTTATATTAATTCATAGGAATAGAGGACCGATTCTTTATTCGATACAAGGTAAAGGTTTACGAAGTCATAAATTTATAGTTCAATTTGCCTAGTTATTATCAATTGTTTCTTGAGTTAGTCCTCTTTTTAGACTACTATGGGACTATAAGGTAATTCCTTTGTTTCAACACTACGGCAGGAGTTGAGAGCATGAGCAGTACTATACGCTCACTAGAAGATGCAGCCGACCATATTATTGACACCTTGAAGCACTTTCTACAGGTTGACACTTTATTGATAGCTACAATTGATCATAATGGAAGCAGAATCATAAGAGCGCTCAACCGTCATGAAAATGAAGGAACCAATAGCTTACCGTTACATTTGCTGCAAAGTTGCTGCAATCTTGTTTTAGAGCAGGATTGTTCCATTCTTAACATCACCAATACACTTGATGATCCGCGTACAGCCTCTTTACCTATTACCCAGCAACTTGGAACACAAGCTTTGGTCGGAATCGCTGTAAGAACAGCTGACCAGACAGCAGTTGGTACCCTATGCGCCATAAATAAAGAACCGATTCATCTAGATGAAAGGCAGCTCGGATTTCTCCATTCGATGGCCGCTTTTTTCGGATATATATTGGATTTAGAAAACGCAAGTGTTACGGACAGCTTGACCGGTCTTTACAATCGACGTTATTTATCTCATTTGGATCATGCTGGCTCGGACAAGCAGTTTAGTGTGATGTTCATCGACATCGATGATTTTAAAGAGGTTAATGATTCGTTCGGTCATGACTTTGGTGATTTGCTGCTGCTTCAAATTTCCAAGAGACTGAAACAAGACGTCAGAAAAACCGACATCCTCGTTAGATACGGCGGAGACGAATTCGTTATTTGCTTTCAGCATTTGGTGGACAACCAAGATATCGATTTTGTAGCCAGTAAAATAAAAAAATCGATTGACGAGCCATTCACAATCAATGGTCATATCATTCATATTTCCGCTAGCATAGGCATTAGTTCAACGCACGGCACAGCTAGCTCGCTAAAAGAATTGATAAGCAACGCTGACCTAGCGATGTACGACAATAAGCAAAATGAAAAAAAACTTTGAGATCGTCTGTTTTCAATTTGAGTGTTACTCGAAAAGGCAGATGTCCAAGGTTTTTTCTTTTTTTGATCGCCACATACGCTGAGTCCATCCTGCTCACTTCGTCATAACCTTGACCACCCGCTCATACACATGGTATGAATCGTATTTTCGCATGCGGAGGGATGACGGATGAGACAAGATGAAATTCGTGCACTGGAGCGATCCATTGATGAAATAACAGAAATAGCTACCGGCTTTGGATTAGACTTTTATCAAATGCGCTATGAGATTTGCCCGGCAGAAATTATTTATACCTTTGGCGCGTATGGCATGCCAACAAGGTTTAGCCACTGGAGCTTTGGAAAAACGTTCAACAAAATGAAGCTCCAATACGACTTCGGCTTAAGCAAAATTTATGAGCTCGTTATTAACTCCAACCCCTGCTACGCGTTTCTTCTAGAGGGCAATTCTCTAATTCAAAATAAACTCATCGTCGCCCATGTGCTCGCTCACTGTGATTTTTTCAAAAACAACGCTCGCTTTGGTGTAACCAACCGCAATATGGTTGAGAGCATGTCTGCTACAGCGGATCGTATTCATCAATATGAAATGGATCATGGCACAGAAGCAGTCGAGAAGTTTATCGATGCAATACTCGCCATTCAAGAGCATGTCGATCCAACGCTCATTAAGCCTTATCAATTAGATAAGAAACGTTATATCGAAATGGTGCAAAAGGACAGCGAGCGCTCGGAGTGGAATATCCCTTCCTCCTCTTACGATGACTTGTGGAATCTGGACCCGGATCGAACCGCTGCCGCCGCATCAGCCGCTCAATCGCAGGCCGCTGACGCCAAACGTTTTCCGCCACGGCCAGAAAAAGATCTCGTCTGGTTCATTGAGGAGTACTCCCCTACTCTTGAGGATTGGCAGCGCGACATTCTATCTATGCTTCGCGATGAGATGCTCTATTTCTGGCCGCAAATTGAGACCAAGATTATGAACGAAGGCTGGGCTTCGTACTGGCATCAGCGGATCATACGCGAGCTTGATCTGACTAGTGATGAAACGATTGAGTTCGCTAAGCTGAACTCCTCTGTCGTGCAGCCATCCCGGCACACCTTGAATCCCTATTATCTGGGCCTAAAAATATTCGAGGATATCGAACGCCGATTCGATAACCCAACGAAGGAAGAACAAGCACGCTTCGGACGCGTCCCTGGCAAGGGCAGGGAAAAAATGTTTGAGGTACGCGAACTTGATTCAGATATTTCGTTCATCCGCAACTACCTAACGAAGGATCTGGTTAATGATCTTGATCTGTACATTTTCGAGAAAAAAGGCCCTGAATGGAAAATTACCGATAAGTCGTGGGAGAAAATTCGCGATCAGCTTGTTTATTCGAAAGTAAACGGCGGGTTTCCTAGCTTGATGGTTAAGGATGGAGATTTTAATCGTGTGGGTGAGCTTTATTTAATCCACGAGTATGAGGGTATGGAATTGGATCTGAAGTATGTGGAGCGTACGCTGCCTCATGTCGTTCAGCTTTGGGGAAAAAACGTTCACCTGGAGACGTTTGTTGAGGATAAAAAGATTGTGTTTAGCTGTGATGGGAAGAAGACGAGTCGGAAGTTTGTTTGAGTTAAAAGGATAGTGCTTCTTAATTCTGCATTGAAGAGCTATCATGCACAATGATGAGACAAAAAAACCGATCTCACTCGATGGTATTATCCCCTTTAAGTAGACACTCAAAAAAAACCTCATGTTATCATGAGGAAAAGAGTGAACTTGGAGGGGATTTTTCTATGGCTAAAAAGGGACAAACATTTAAGCAATATACAGAAGAATTTAAGCTGGCTGCGATGCAGGAATATATGAAGGGATCATTCAGTTATAAGAAAGTGGCTGAAAAGTTAGAGATCAGAAACAGTAGCCAATTAAAGGTCTGGGTGAGGAAATGGCAGAACGGAGAGGCCTTTGACGTACGTGCAGAAAAGACACCTAACCCTCTTACAGGACGTCCTCGCACGATCTTCAGTACTGTAGAGGAAGAACGGGATTACCTGAAAGCGCAGGTAGATTACTTAAAAAAGCGGTATCCAAATCTAGTAAAGGAGAAGCTCCGGGTCAGCGAGACAACTATAAAATAGTCGAAGAACTACGCTGTCAGCACGGCATTACACGTCTGTTAGCCATTGCAGGCATACCAAGAGCCAGCTATTACAAATGGCGAGCCACGCAGCCACAGCGCGATGCCAGACAAGACCGGGATCATGAGATGAACGAGCATATGATGGCCATCCATTTCACACATCCTTACTTCGGGTATCCGCGTATGAAGATGGCCTTAAGGGAGATAGGTTACATTGTTAATCACAAGAAGGTATGGCGGCTCATGCAGGCACTGGACATTCAATCGGTCATTCGAAGGAAGCGAAAACAGTCGAATTACACGCCTTCGATCGTGTACCCCAACCGTCTAAAACGTAAATTCCATGCCACAGCACCTCAGCAAAAAATGGTCACTGACATTACCTACATTTCCGACGACAAGAACTTTCACTATCTCTCTGTCATTCAAGATCTATTCAACAATGAGGTTGTCGCTTGGCAATTGTCTGCCCGCAACGATGTGAAACTCGTGCTCGATACCGTCGAGCAGTGGACAAGAAAAAGAGACGTTTCGGAAGCCGTGCTCCATTCGGACCAAGGCTTCCAATATACGTCTCAGGCATACAACACGCGCTTAAAAGCATTCGGCGTTAAAGGCAGCCACTCTCGCAAAGCAACCTGCCTGGATAACGATTGCATCGAATCCTTTTTTTCGCATCTCAAGACAGAGAAGTTGTATCTCCAACAGTGTAAATCAGGAGAAGAAATTCAGCAAGCTGTGGAAGAGTACATCTACCTTTATAACTACCAGCGGTATCAATCTAAACTGAAGCAGCGCGCGCCAATTGAATATCGGTGCGCGCTGGCAGCATAGCTTTTTTCAACTGTCTACTTGACAGGGGTATGACCAATGTCCTAGGAAGAAAAAATCGGCTTTTTTGCAATACATCACGTGGTGCGAAGGCTAGTGCTACGATATACAGTGTAATTGAAACTGCTAAAGAAAATGAACTCAATCCTTTTGTGTACCTCAAGTATCTCTTTGAGCAATTGCCTAATATAAATACAAAAGATCATAAGAGTATTGATGCATTGCTTCCTTGGTCAGATATGCTGCCTGAGATATGTAAAATCCCCAAGAAATAAGCATATTAGAGTCCTCACTTTGTTTCAAGGTGGGGGCTTTTACGATCACTTTTGACTATGGTGCCGCAATCGGAGTTTTAAGAGGTTCTGACACCTAAATTCGGCCTAAAACAACGTGATAGAACTAAGCTTTGTCGATTACTATAGGGTTTTGGCAGCTCGCTTGAGTGAGTACTGTTTTTATGGGTTAACTTGGCTCCGTCCCTTTTTTGCCATTTCCACGTCCTGCGGGTTGGTCGCAAATGAAAATACATAAGCGTAGGCCGTTTGAAGGGCAATTTTGAAAGGACGGGTCGATTTGCGGGTCTTGGTTAAGAGCTGCCCTCCCTGTAGACTGGTTATAACTGCACAAGCTAGTTCAGCCGGGTCAGTCTCGGCCCGAAGATCACCCCGCTCTTTCATCTTGCTAAATCCATCAATAAAGTACTGCTCCCATCCATCAAAAGAATGCACCAGGGCCACCCTGGCTGTCTCGTCCTGGTCGGCTAGTTCGCTAGCCAGTGAACCGAGCGGGCATCCTCCCAAGCTCTCGCTGCTTTCCTTTAAGTCTATAATCGTCGTTCTCCATTTTTCTAGATTTTCCCATGTGTCCAAATGTTCCAGGAGAGGCAGTTGCGCACCCAGCACATTGACGGTTTGCCGCTCAATAACCGCCAGGACCAATTCTTCCTTATTAGCAAAATAGTGATAGAGCTGGCTTTTACTGACGGAAGCTGCGACCCTCATATCGTCCATACTGGTACCCCGGACGCCTTTTTCGTAAACAAGTTGGGCTGCCTGATTCAGAATACGCTCTCTACTGTTCTGCCCGCGTGAAGTTAAAGACCCGTTGTTTGGCATAAGCTTTCTTCCCTCTTCCTTTCTCATTCTTTTTGCAGTAATCTCCTATCCTGAAAGTATAGCACGATTTTCACCAATATTATACTATGAACTGGACTATTTGGTCCATTAATGTTACTATGGACTAAGTAGTCCATTTTGCATCACACACAGTTCAAAATTAGCAAAGCAACCCTAACCTCAGAAGGAGAATACACATGGAACATTCGATCGCACTCGTCACAGGCGCCACCTCCGGGCTCGGTTATGCGGCAGCCCGCAAGCTCGCCATCGAGGGCTACCGCCAGATCATCGTCACCGGGCGCAGCCTGGCCCGGGTTCAAGAAGCGGCCGCTCAACTCGCGGCTGAGACCAAGACACAGGTTTTCACTCCGCTGGAGCTGGATCTGGACGCACCGACCAGCGTTCAATCCGCCCTCGCCGAGCTGGTCAAACGAGGTCGGCCGGTTGATTTCTTGCTGCTCAATGCGGGGCTGGTTCCCTTCAAGCAGCGCGAGATTACAGCGGCGGGCGTCGAGGCATCTCAGGCCCCGCTCATTGGTCATCATGAACTGACTGTCGGGTTGCACAATGCCAACCTGCTGAGTCCCGACGCACGGATTGTTATCGCCGGCGCGGAGCCTGCCCGAGGGGGCGTGCCGATGTTCAAATACACCGACCTGCCCGCCTTCGCGGCCAAATACCATCAAGGCGACCGAACCGCCGCTGTTGAAGCCCTGATTCGCAACGGGCCGAATGTGAAGTACGTGCCCAACAATGCGTATGCCGACGCGAAGCTGATCATCGCTTGGTGGGTCGCGGCGTTGGCGCGCCGGCTGCCGTCCGGCATGGCTGTGTACGCTGTATCGCCCGGTGGGGCGACCGCCACCAACGTGAAGCGAAGCGCTAGCCCTCTGTTGAAGTATGTGTTTATCCCAATCGTGAACCTCATTCCCGGCATGAACCAGACGCCGGAGACCGCGGCCAGTCGCTACATCCAGGCGTCGGAGTTCGGAACCGACGTCTCAGGGCAATTCTTCGCCTCGGCCAAAGGGAAGTTCTCAGGCCCAATCGAGGTGCAGCTCGAGCCCCACCTCCACGATCGCGCCAACCAGGAAGCCGCGTGGCAAGCCGTCGTCAAGGTCTCCGGCCTCGACTTGTCTTAGTGTCTCCGGCGTCCTTGTCTTATCGTACTAAACAGTTCACAATCAGCTAGGCGCCGCTGGCGTCGCAAGGAAAGTACGCATTGAACGGTACAAAGCGAAGCGGGCGGTGATCATTGGCGGCACGAGCGGCATAGGGCTCGCGACGGCGAAGATTCTGAAACGCATAGCGGCGCACGGTATCCTCAATTACTAGGTAAGCGTCAAATATCCCCTTATGCGGAATTCCGGATAAGGGGATATTTGACGCTTACTCTTCAACAGTAGAATACAGCCCCCCTGCCCCCGTCATTATAGACATTTCTAAATAGTCAGCATGCGCATAATTTCCCCATACCTTGTAGCCGGAAGCTCGATTAAGCAAGACATCAACAGAATTGTCAGTCCCAGTATTATACATACCTAAAGGTTTAAAGATTGATTTATCAAGAAAGTTACTAAAGCATTCACCTGCCACAAGCTCCATAATTCGTGCAAGGACTATATATCCTGAATTACTATAAAAAAATCTCTCCCCAGGATTGAAGTCCAGTGGTAAGTGCTTAAAATGTGTTATGGTCGATTCAGGTGGTGAATAAACGCGAGCCATTAATCTATATTCTGGAAAGTTGTTGAAATTAGGTATCCCTGAAGTGTGTGTAAGAAGATGATGAATCGTAATTTTGTCACCATTTGGATAGTCATTAATAAACCTACTTAACTTATCATTAATTGATAGTTTACTTTTCTTCCGGCAAGTTTACAGCAACCCGAAATAAAATCGCCAAACGTGGTTCTAGAAGGCTTCGGACAGCTTTATATCAAGCTGTAAGGTGTGGACTGAAAGGGTCACGTAACAAGAGAATAAGAGCTTATTACGACAAAAAGCGTGCAGAAGGCAAACTATTTAAAGTAGCCGTGATCGCTTGTGTAAATAGACTAATCCATTGGATGTATGCGATTTTGACCAAGAAAAAACCTTTCCGATTGACTGAATAAGATGTATGGGACTTCGGTGTCTGCTACGGAGAGCGTAATGCTCCTTTCTGCTGCGCGCCTTGGGTGAATTCCGGTTTCTTCGCAGCTATGATCGAGATGGGCGATGTCATGGGCACCTTCGCTGGCCATGACCACGGTCACGATTTCTGGGGCGATTGGCATGGCATCCGTCTTTGCTATGGCCGCACGACCCGAAACGCGTACCTGGATCGGCCCTTTTTAACAGGAGCGAGGGTCATTTCCTTGAAAGAAGGAGAACGAAGCTTCGATACTTGGCTGCACTTAGAGGATGGAACGGTGCTGTCAGAGCAGCCTAAGCATGAGCCTGAGGGACGTACACCGAAGAATGTTGCTATTATTTAACATAAGCAGCGCCGATTCGATAAGAATCATGGATTTATAGTCATTAACAACAGTTGCAATTCATATAAAGAGTGGCCGATTCAACTGTTCAAAGCAATCGCTGCAGGAATTCCAAAGAAATACCTCCAGCATCCGACTGAACCCCACTTTTGCTCTGACAACTACGATGACCAAAGGCGGCGCCGATGTCGTGATTGATGCGGTAGGAATGGACGGCAAGATGAGCGATCTCGAATTTCTAACCAGCGGTTTGAAACTGCAAGGGCACGATGAGCGCATTTAATCCCTACCTCCTCTTACGATGACTTATGGAATCTAGACCCAGATCGAACAGCTGCCGCCGCATCAGCCGCTCAATCGCAGGCCACTGACTCCAAACGTTTTCTGACATGGCCAGAAAAAGATCTCATCTGGTTCATTGAGGAATACTCCGCCCATATCCCCGTGTTCGTTTGAATTGAACGAAGGCACCGCCATATGCGGTTCCGACCTTCACCTTATTCACGGGATGATCCCTAAGCAGCGCAACGTGAATATCCGCTCAGGACAAGCTCCGGTCGTTCACTACATGCCGTATATGTACGAGTTAACACGTTTCGCGGGAACTTTCTTTTCGTAGTGGTTTGCCGAGAAGAACTCAAGTTGTTGATTAGCTTGTGTCATACGTTGTTCGCTCCTGGTTAGAATTGAAGATCCCCTACTCCATAAGCGGAATAGGGGATTTAGTTTGGGATCAGGGATAGCTACATTCGTTTAAAATTATTATGAAAAGGTAGGAGCAGGGAATTCATCAATTCTCATACGAAGTAAACTATATGGTTTTTCCCGCAGGTCTCTTCCATAATGAAATCTCGCCTGCCGATGTAATTGATTCACAATGACATATAAGTATTGATCGGGGCCAATCGAAAAAGTATCCGGCCATAAAATTCTCGGGTCATGCGCGATGGTTTCCATTGCACCATTCGGCAATATCTTCCGGATACTGTTGTTTTCATAGTCTCCCGCATAAACGGTGCCGTTTGCGCCGGTGATCATTCCATCAGACGCACCTTTTTCCCCCCAATAGTGCACATATTGGGATAAATTCATGTCCTGTATCCTTCTATCTCTTAGGGCTTCTGTTGAGATTGAGAACAGTTGACGGCTGGTTAGCGGAGCATAAAATAAAACCTTTCCATCAGGAGAAATCGCTAAACTATCGGAAGCCAATCTAAATGGAGAAGTCGAGCCGTCCGGGTTTCGATTCATCAAAATTTTACCTTCTACTTTCGGTAAAAAATAGGGATCAGGTGAAGTTGATATTGCCCCATTTAACCGTCTAAACGCGTTCCCATTTTCTAAATCTACGACGATAATAGCCCCTGGCCCTCTGGAAGAAGAATCCGTTATATATGCATAACCTGCTCTTCCAACTCGAAAATCCAAACGGACATCATTCAAATAAGTTGTTGGCAAGACAACATCTTCTGTAAAGGTATATACTCTTCTTATTGTATTCGTGCTTAAATCAACAGCAACTAATTTTGCTCCCCCTTGAATAGGTTCAGAAAAATTTGGTGCCCCTGTATCTAGTACCCAAAGTATTCCTCTTCCATCAGCAACGATACTTTGGACACTGACGAAAGACATTACAATGTTGCTAGTATTAACCAAATTTATTTCCAAACTGGGATAAGGCTTCATTTCACCCTCAACAATTTCCGCCACAGTAAATTGAACGTCGTCTCCCCATTTCGGAAAGCAAACAAAAATACGGCCGGTTTCGGAAACGCTGACACCTGTAGGCATAGCCCCATAAAAAGCATGCACCAGTTCAAATTGCCCAAAATATTTTTCCATAGGTAACATAGGTTGCATAATATCCTCCTCATCAAATCCGAACGGATATCAACTATATATGATGAATTTTTTTTGTAGTGCCTGGTTCTTGATAAATTTTTCTATCGTGATGAATGCTACTGCTACTTCGACCGTACTAATGCCGGTATCTGTTGTTCTCTCGTTAAGAACAAAACGTTGATACGCCCAAAAGGGCTGAACGACCTCGTACGTTTCGTTCATTTCGCCAATTTCGGTATTGATGCCTTTTGACTATGAATCGGCAGCTCATGGATATGAAAATTAAATTTAGAAGAAATTGAATATTCCATCTTAGTATGAGTCATTCTAATTAGGTCAGAAAATCCAAAATATCCAACAGGAGGAATTCATTTGTACCAGTTTCAGTCCAACAATCAGATTTCGCAACAACTTGCTCATGCCGAACAACTTATCCAACAATTGGTGAACCAAACTCAGCAAGCATCAGGGCAATATCAACAATTGTTAAACCAAGAACTCAATAATGCAAAAGCACTGGAACAAATAGCACAACGTGAACAGCAAGCCGCTCAAATTATACAAACCGCTCTGCAAGGCCATCAAACAGCACTTCAGCAATTGCACCAAATCTCAACCATCTGCAACCAATTGGCTCAGTCATCACAAACACAAATGACTGCATATTCAACGATGAACAACCATCAACAACCACAAGGCTTTAACAACTATTCTCATTAAGTCAGTTTGGTGAAATGCGCACCATGATGCAATATTCAATCCAAAGCAACAATATTCGGGGAAAAACTATAATGCCGAGTGAACATAGTCTAGGTTTTTATGATTTGAATGCTAGGATTTTAAATTATAAGCTGCTTCCTGATAGGAAAAACCCTGTTGAAAAGCAGGGTTTTTTCCTGTTTTCGTATAGCCATTTACCAATGATGCGGAGGTTTATTGGAGATGAATAATAAAGAGTTGAATAAACTATCTATTTTTGCCCTTGGCGGTGTATTCGAAATCGGAAAGAATATGTATGTCATCCAATACGCTGACGACATCATTGTCATTGACTGTGGCTCTAAATTTCCAGACGAGAGTCTGCCCGGCATAGATCTAATCGTCCCTGACATTTCCTATTTGATTGAGAATCAAGAAAAAGTACGCGCATTAGTGATCACGCATGGACATGAAGATCATATCGGCGGAATTCCTTATATATTGAAACAGCTAAATATTCCTGTATATGGAACTCGTCTAACACTCGGTTTAATCAAAGGAAAGCTAAACGAACATCGTCTCAAAGGAGCCTTATTTCATGAAATTAAAACAGACTCATTTATTGAACTAGGACGAAGCTTTCAGCTTTCTTTTTTTCGTACAAACCATAGCATTCCAGACTGTGTTGGTATCGTATTACAGACGCCAGAAGGTACGGTCGTTCATACGGGAGACTTCAAATTTGATCTATCTCCTTCCAATAAACAATTCCCAGACATTCATAGGATGGCGAAAATTGGTGAAGCAGGGGTGCTTGCTTTATTATCCGAGAGCACGAACGCTGAGCGACCAGGCTTTACTCCTTCTGAACGAGTGGTAGGGGAAAAAATTGCAGATGCTTTTCAGAAAGCAACAAATAAAATATTTCTGTCCACCTTTGCTTCCAACATTAATCGCTTACAGCAGGTTGTGGATGCTTCTATTCTAACAAACCGCAAGCTCCTGCTGCTTGGTCGCAGCATGATCAACGTCGTAACGATTGCTCAGGAGCTTGGTTATATCCACATTCCCGAAGGCATGATTATTGAAGCAAAAGAGGCCAATCACCTCCCGAGAGAAAAAGTTGCGGTATTGTGTACGGGAAGCCAGGGTGAACCGATGGCTGCACTCTCGCGTCTCGCTAGCTCCACCTATCCACATACAGAAATATCTTCTGGTGATACTGTTATCCTCGCGTCATCACCAATTCCAGGGAATGAAAAGAACGTTGCAAGCATGATAGACCATCTGTATATGCTTGGGGCTCATGTTATTCATGGATCAGGTGTAGCGACAGGAATGCATGTGTCTGGTCACGGCAGCCAAGAAGAGCTTAAACTAATGCTTACGCTAATGAAACCAACCTATTTCATCCCTATCCACGGAGAATATCGCATGTTATACCAGCATCGGTTACTTGCTGAGTCTGTTGGAGTAGAGAAGGATAATATATATATAATGAATAACGGAGATGTTCTTGACCTATCAGGAAATCATGTACAACAAACACGGAAAGTTACAGCAGGTAATACACTTATCGATGGTTTGGGCATTGGCGACATCGGAAACATTGTTTTACGCGATCGAAAACATCTTGCCGAGGATGGCATCCTTGTTGTTGTTGTCACACTTAGTCGTATAGAAGGCTCCGTACTATCCGGGCCTGATATTATTAGCAGAGGTTTCGTATACGTTAGAGAATCCGAAGCTTTATTAGGCGAAGTAGGTCGACTTGTGATGAAAACCATTGCTGACTTACAAGAAAATGGAAACGACGGTAAGTGGTCTATATTAAAACATCGTATTAAAGAATCTACAAGTAAGCTGCTTTATGCAAAAACAAAAAGACGGCCAATGGTTTTACCAATCATCATTGAAGTGTAATGAATCCACATAATTACAAATCCCCTTGCTTCAATTTAAGGCATGGTATTATCCCCTTTAAGTAGACACTCAAAAAACTTCGTGTTGTTACATGAAGATTGAGTGAACCTTAGTGGGGATATTTTTATTGCAATAAAGAGATGTATTTTTGTATCAAATCTTCCCCATGATACAGAATCCAATTCTGCATCCAAAATGGTTGCAGCATGTAATATACTCTCTTATTTTAATTCATCCAAGCATTGAAGCAGCGAATTCACCATGCGAGACATCCTTGCACATCCCTTTGTCCCAATCGATTACCGCGCAATAGTATCAAACTCATCAAGGAATGAATCCTTTCATACTATTTAGGACATGATATCCATTGTTACTACGGTAAATGTAGCAGCTGTCATTAAAACGAAGGAGAGAAATTAAATGACTAAAAATGAAGAACTCAATCGAAATCTTGATTCTGATCAAAATAGCACCAATACGGATGGAGCTGACATCGGAAAAGCTGTAGGTACGGCGGGTGGTATTGCTGCAGGTGCACTCGTAGGCTCTGCTTTGGGTCCTGTTGGAACTGTTGTTGGAGGTATCGTAGGCGCAGCATTGGGAAATAAGGTTGGAGGGGCTGCTGACGATAACAATGACGAAGCACAACGAAAGGATTAAAATGGTTAGTCACCAGCTTCAGTTAGGTATTAGATGTGTGAATGCAATTAAATTGTTTTGAGATGGTTAAAATAAATAATTCTTCACTTCCTAATGCTGCATTTCGAATTAATTCGAATATGCAGCATTATTTGTTTTTAACTTAGGTGAAAATCTAAATATCAATGGCAAAACAAGCTAGTCAAAAAAAAATTACAAAAACTTGGAGGAACAACAATAAGCAAACATTCAAAATTCACAACAACTCGCTCATGCTGAACAACTTATTCAACAATTAGTTATCATCAGCAAGTCATCTATATAATTCATTAGATACAACTCTTTTGGCGAATGCACAGGCGAGCTGCCTTTCTTAGACATAAAATAATCCATTATCATAAATTTCAGGAGGTCTTAGTGATTAGCATGAAGAAGAAATCAAAAAAACTAAAACCATACATTCGATTGAAAGGCAACCGCATTAAAAGTACATTTAATGAGCTTGAGCTTCTGGAACCTCATCCAAATAAGCAATTAAAGTCTTTACTCCACCATATCTATACTTACTTACCATCTAGCTCCTCTAAATGACTTCTATTCCAATAGGGTTGTCTGGGATAAATCTGTTAATACTATCCCAGCTACCCGTTTAGAAAGCACTACGTTACTTCTCTTGCAACTAGCATCTCCCTCACTCTTTTTTTGCTGCGATAATTTTGGCTTCCACTAAAATTTGATTTGCTGATTCATTACTTGCCAGTGTTCTGCATTTATTTTCCTAAATTCCTTTTGCTCGAAATAAACCTTTAAAATTAATGATATTCATCTTCATCCTATTTTTTAGTCTTATGGCGATATCACCCACTAGCTGATATCCTGATTATCCTTATCCTTGTCTTTACTTATAAATGGTTTCGTTTTTCAAATCTGTCCTATCTTCTGATGCTTGTGTTC
>NZ_JBFRDK010000109.1:0-31722 GCF_052113545.1 Paenibacillus sp. TAF43_2 | reverse complement strand
ACCATAACGGTGACCTCCCCAATATTACGGTAGGCGCCGATGGCAAAGTGAAGGCTGATATCGTAAGCAGCGATGTGACGCTCTTGAAAGGCAAACCAAATTCCTTATTAAAGGACGGCGGCACATCCATTATCATCCATGAAAAAGAAGATGATTATGTTACCGATCCATCCGGAAATTCTGGCAATCGTATCGCTTGCGGGGTTATCCAATAAGCTAGCGTGAAAAACGAGAGGCTGTCACAAGGTAATAACCTTGTAACAGCCTTTTTTTGATCTCGATATTTATTTGTATTTATTTGTTATAAGCTCGCTGACGCAAGCTTTCGTAAAGCAAAACCGTTGCTGCCATCGCTACATTTAACGACTCTGCTTGTCCAACCATCGGAATAATGACCGATTCGTCCACGAGCGCGCGAACTTCAGGAGACAGTCCTTCTGATTCGCTGCCCATCAGCAGCCATGTTGACTGTGTCCAGTCGTAGCCATAGCAGGTATGCTCTGCTTGCAGGCTTGTCCCAATAAGCTTCATGCCTTTTGTTTTCGCTTCGGGCAGCAGTTCTTTTAAATCCGCTTCTATAATAGGCAGATGGAATAAAGAACCCATCGTAGATCTTACGGTTTTCGGATTGTAGAGGTCCACGCAGCCTTTGCCCAAAATAACAGCATCTGCGCCAACCGCATCCGCGCTGCGGATGATCGTTCCCGCATTTCCAGGATCTCGTACGCCGTCRAGCACAACGACAAGCCCGTTTTTGCGATATAATGCCTCTTTATGTACGGACAGCTTTGACAAAATAGCAAATACAGGTGGAGGCGTATCCGTTCCTGTGCATTTTGACATGACCGATCGTGAAGCTTGAACCCACTCCAAACCGAGTGTTGCCTCCGTATCATTCGTTTCTCGCTCCAGCTTAAGCTCTGCGGGAATACCACGTTCTGCATCATAAACAATCGTCGTTACTTTTGATGTACCTCTCAGCGCTTCCAATACGAGATGAACGCCTTCAATTAGGAATTGGCCGCTGCGATYACGGTATTTTTTGTCTAGCAGCGATGCCCACTGCTTGACTCTGTCATTTTGTACAGATGATAGCAAAGAATCAAAATTTTCATTCATAGTTTGATTTAACCTTCCGAATATGCAATTTCTAAATTTGTTAGATCTGAGTTTTTACCTACAATAACAAGAATATCATCCCTGCCAATTAAATCGTCCGCATATGGAGCGATGTTCATGGTAGAGCCCGTTTTGATAGCCATAACATTACATTTATACTTCGCCCTAATATCGAGCTTCTTCAAGCTTTGTCCAATCATTGGCTCGGGAGCTTTAATTTCAATGATGCTATAATCGTCTGATATCTCGATATAATCGAGAATGTTAGGCGACACAAGATGATGCGCAACGCGCAGGCCCATATCCCGTTCAGGAAAAACCACCTTATCGGCACCAATTTTGCCTACAACTTTACCATGAAGCTCGTTTTGAGCTTTGACGATTAACGTTTTTACGCCTAAATCCTTCAAAATGAGCGTCGTCAAAATGCTTGACTGAATGTCCTGTCCTATCGCAACGACAACAACATCAAAATTCCGAATACCGAGCGCTCGAAGCGCTTCCTCATCCGTTGAATCAGCGGATACTGCATGAGTCACAAAATTAACGACTTCTTGTACTCGCTGTTCGTTCGAGTCAATAGCTAATACCTCAAAGCCCATATCTGTCAAAGCTTTTGCAATGCTGGAGCCAAAACGCCCCATTCCAATTACTGCGTATTGCTTCTTTGCCATCGATACATAATCCTCCTTACGCGGATGATTGCTGCAGTTATTTAGACAGTATACCATAGCTTGCTCATTCGGATGAAAGAAGCATGCACTGGACATAGTAAATAAGTAAATCCCAATGGGCAGGAGGCTGTTTAGTTTGAAAGAAATTGATCTGCGTCAAGCAATCGTTATGCGTGTGCAGGATAACTCTGCGAAAGATCTATCGGAAGTAATTGAAGACTCAATTGGCGCGGATGAGCGTGCTTTGCCGGGGCTTGGTGTACTTTTTGAGATGATCTGGCAGCAATCCACTGAGCTAGAGCAAGAGCGAATGGTTGATTCCTTATATAGGCATCTTCATCATTCTGAGCATGCTAATCCGTCTCAGTAACGCACAGCTGCAGAATAAACAATTTGGCCTCCGATAATGGCAGCTGTTACCCAAGGCAGGCCATCATAACGATCCACAATAATTAAATCCGCTGCTTTGCCAAGCTCTATGGAACCAATGTCACCATCCACGCCCAATGCCTGCGCTGGATGTAATGAGACCATCCGTACCGCAGCTGGCAAAGCGGCAATCCCTTCATCTGCAAGCTTAAACACAGCTGCCAGCATAGAAGATGGATGATAGTCTGAGCATAAAATATGGGCAGCGCCAGCAGCAATTGCGTCGACCGCCTTTAAATTGTTGTCATGAGACGCGCCTCTAACCACATTAGGAGCACCTACGCAAACACGAAGCCCTCGCTTAGAAGCATATTTTGCCGTAACCATATTAATTGGAAACTCACAGACAGAAACCCCATAATCAAGCGACTCATCTATCTTCTCCACCGAATCATCGTCATGTGAGGCAACGGCTATGCCAGCTTTAGCTGCTAGTTTGCTCAGATTCTTCAAATGGTCACCGTTTACCAGTTGCCTTTGCTGAATGAGATTATCAACAATTGCACGTACCTCTACGACGCCTACACCCTGATTCTTCATTACATAACGCTCAAAAGAGCCGGGCTCACGATATTGGCCTTGCCCGGGCGAATGATCCATAAAGGATATATAATCAATCGCTTTCTCATTCAAAAACCGTTCAACTATTGGCATGCCTGCCAGGTGTGATACCTCAAAGCGCAAATGTATTCGATTGCGAATCATCGATCGTTTATTGCGGTAGCTGTTAATCTGCTCAATCATCCCCGTTAGCAAATGATCTCCTCGCAAACTAAGCCCTACGCCAAGCGATAATGAATGATACATCGTAGTTATGCCATGCACCGGCAGCTTCCGTTCAAACTCCAGCAATGCCATATCCAAAGGAAACAATGTATTGGGACGCGGCTGCACTTCTTTCTCAATCGCATCGCAATGAATGTCAATTAGGCCTGGAAGTATGTACTGCTGCTTCGCATCTATGTTTATAGACTTTGGGTGCAGCTTTATCCAATTGCTGATTGCCAGTTCATCGTGCAGCACGGCAGTTATTCGCCCATCGATAATAGCAATTGCCCCGTCATCCATTTGGCCAGGCAAAACGATCTTTCCGTTTGTAATGATCATAGGCGCAGTGCTGGCTCTCAAGCGATTATCCATCGATATACACTTCCCCCGCTCTAAAATGATTGTAATGATTTTACCATATTTTGCTTATAAAAACATACCTAGGAGTTAGATCCTTGATATTTGTAAAAAATACATTAATTCCTCTTTTATGCAGTTCCAAAGCCTCTATATTATGCTCGAAACAAGCAAAAAAACCGCAAGAATAATTCCTCGCGGCTTTGAAGCATAATAAAGGCAACAAGCGTTGCCTTCCGTTTCTCATTTTATTCTTCAAGAGGTATCAGCTTGTAAATATCTCCATTTTCAAAAGAATCGATTAAACGATCCAGCCATTTGTAATATTTTAAAGCCTCATCAATCTTTTGTGTATCATTATCAAGCACATCAAGGAAAGCTTGTTCGCTTTCGTATTGAAGCTTTAGAGCATCAATTTCCTTCATTGATCGGTTTAGGGCACTCATATTTTGCTCGACAGCTTTTCTCCATTTAATGGAGAAGTAGTCAGTAAAGTTTTGATGCCAGTTCGGCTCTACTTCATATAAGTCTTTTCTTGAGCCTTTTCCCCATACTTTATTTATCATCTTCAGATCATGCAGCGTACGCATGCCAGTACTCATTGAAGTCTTGCTCATGCCCATCGTCTGGCTCATCTCATCAAGTGTAACTGGCTCACGATTAAAGTACATATTGCCGTACAAATGACCAATGGATAACGTAATGCCGTACAAATCCATGTTTTCACCTATTGATTCAATGACGCGGCGCCTTGCTTTATGCAGCTTGGTTAGCTGCTCATCTGTTAATGCTGCAAGCTCATTCATGTCGTTCCTCCTGAGGAGTGTCTTTCCCCCTATCATTCTTACATCAATTATTGTAATCAAATGACCATCCATATGTAAAGAACACGTTTGATACGAAAAAGGGAGTTATCCAGAGTATACAGTATGTAAAGTTCGTAAAGTTATAACTGTACGTAGTATACAGAGTCTCACGCCTTTTGACCATAACAAACATAACCAACTAAACTTATGGGAGTCGAAATATTCCAAAGGGGGCACAACATGGCGATTATAGAAGCCAAGAGGCTGACCAAAATTTTCGGAACAGATCCGAAAAAGGCGATCCCGCTGCTGGATAAAGGATGGTCTAAAGAGAAAATTTTTGCAGAAACAAAGCTTACGGTTGGGGTGAACCAAGCAAATTTCTCGATTGAAGAGGGACAAATATTTGTTATTATGGGCTTGTCCGGTAGCGGCAAGTCGACACTTGTACGTCTTCTCAATCGATTAATTGAACCTACTCTAGGTCAAGTCCTGTTTAACGGGACAGATGTGCTTAAGATGTCACCAGAGCAGCTGCGGCAATTTAGAAGAAAAAATGTAGGTATGGTATTTCAGAAGTTCGCACTGTTTCCGCATCGCACCGTTATTCAAAACATTGAATACGGACTAGAGGTACAGGGCATCGATAAGAAAAAACGCAGAGAAATGGCGATGCATTCGCTAGAGCTTGTTGGATTAAAAGGATGGGCAGACAGCTATCCTGACCAATTAAGCGGCGGTATGCAGCAGCGCGTTGGACTAGCAAGAGGACTTGCCAACGACCCGGATGTTCTGCTTATGGATGAAGCATTTGGCGCACTCGATCCTTTAATTCGGAAGGATATGCAGGATGAGCTGCTTGAGCTTCAATCCAAAATGAAGAAAACAATTGTTTTCATTACCCATGACTTAAATGAAGCACTGCGGATCGGTGATCAAATCGCTTTGATGAAGGACGGAAGCATCGTCCAAATCGGATCACCAGAAGAAATATTGATGCAGCCAGCGAACAAATATGTTGAGCGTTTCGTGGAGGATGTTGATTTATCCAAAGTATTTACAGCATCACATGTCATGATTAAGCCTGAAACGATAACGATCGAGAAAGGTCCGCGTGTTGCTTTGCAATTTATGCGTGACCGCGGAGTATCGAGCCTTTACGTTGTCGACAAAGGTATGCGCCTGCTTGGCGTTATAACGGCAGAAGAAGCGGCGAATGCAATTAAAAACGGCCAAAAGCTTGAAGATGCAATGGAGCGAGAAGCACCATTCGCACAGCCGGATACGCTGCTTAATGAGTTGTTTGAATTAATGAGTAATTCAAAATTCCCCATTTCCATTATTGATGCAAACGGGCGCCTTAAAGGCATCGTCATCAAGGGCGCGGTTCTAGMCGCATTAGCTGGAAATTCCGTATTAGAGGCTGGTGAACGTATTGAATCTACCTAAAATCCCATTAGCTGACTGGATCGAATGGCTGGAGGCTTGGGTTGAAGCTCATTTCGACCCTTTTTTTAAATTAATACGCACAGTTGTCGGCGAAACTGTAAATGGCTTGGATGTCGCTCTCAATTGGTTTCCAGCGCTAGTGCTTATTTTGATATTCACTATTTTGGCTTGGCTTATCGGCAAGTGGAAAATGGGAATATTCACACTTATCGGATTGTTAATCATAGAAAATCTCGGCTTATGGAGCCAAACGATGCAGACACTAGCGCTCGTTTTGACTGCAGCCTTCATATCCGTGCTGATTGGCGTTCCTATTGGAATTTTGTGTGCTCGCTACACCAATTTCCAAAAAATCATTACACCATTGCTTGATCTTATGCAGACGATGCCAGCCTTCGTTTATTTGCTCCCAGCTGTAACGTTCTTCTCCTTGGGTGTTGTTCCTGGCGTGATCTCTTCGATTATTTTTGCAATCCCGCCAACGATACGATTAACGAATCTTGGCATTCGCCAAGTCCCTGCCGAATTAGTAGAAGCAGCAGATGCCTTCGGCTCTACGCCAACGCAAAAATTGTTCAAGCTGCAGCTCCCTATTGCCATGCCAACCATTATGGCCGGCATTAATCAGACCATTATGTTGTCACTATCGATGGTTGTCATTGCATCCATGATTGGTGCACAAGGCGTAGGAGCTTATGTATATCGTGCAGTGACGCAAGGAAATACCGGCGTTGGGTTTGAAGCTGGTCTTGCTATTGTTATATTAGCCATTATTTTAGACCGACTGACCCAACAAATTATTCGTAAAAGCAAAACCACTTAAACTAATTTATAAACGTTAAGCGCATGCTCAATGCTAGTTTGCTGCGCAAAATTTAAGCGTATGCTTACGAAGTATTTTGCTGCGCAAACTTTAAGCGTATGCTTTCGATGTTAGTTTGCTGCGCAAACTTTAAGGAGTGATTTTTTGAAATTTAATAAAATGAGTGTAATTGTTGCTGCTGTTATGACCATGGCTTTAGTCGCTGGATGCTCTTCGAACAATGAAGGCGCTAAGAAAAAAGTAACGCTTGCTTACGTGGCTTGGGATTCTGAGATAGCGAGCACGTATGTTGTGAAGGAAGTACTTGAGCAGAAGCTTAATTACAAAGTTGATATGATGCAAGTTGATGCGGGGCCTATGTGGGCTGGTATTTCTGACGGCAGTGCAGATGCGATGGTAGCTGCATGGCTTCCTACAACACATGCATCGTACATCGAAAAATATAACGGTAAATTTGATGATTTAGGACCAAATCTTGAAGGAACAAAAATTGGTCTAGTCGTCCCTAAATACATGGATGTTAACAGCATTGACGAGCTTAACGATGCCGTTGGCGCTGAAGTAGATCATACGATTATCGGTATTGAGCCGGGTGCTGGACTTATGATGTCGACAGAAAAAGTATTAGATCAATATAATCTGCGAGATAAATGGAAGCTGCTTGAGAGTTCCTCCGCAGCGATGACTCAGCAGCTTGAGAAGGCTTATGCTAACAAAGAGCCGATTGTTGTGACAGGCTGGACACCGCACTGGATGTTCGCCAAGATGGAGCTGAAATATTTGGCAGATCCTAAAAATGTATATGGCGGAGATGAACAAATTCATACAATCGCCCGTCAAGGACTAAAGGATGATCTGCCTGAAGCTTATGCATTCCTCGATCAGTTTAATTGGACGCCAGATGATATGGCTTCCGTTATGATCAAAATCCAAGAAGGCGAGACGCCAGAAGCAGCTGCTAAAGCTTGGGTTGAGCAAAATCCTGACAAGGTTGCAGCTTGGATAAAATAATAGCCAACATTCGAAAGAAGCTGTCTCCAAAGTATTCAGACCGATGGATCAATAGCTAACTTTGGACAAAATGTTGGAGAGCATGAAAAAATAGCGCACCAAAGGCTATTCCCGGCGGATTCAATTATTGGTCTCGCCGGCATTGCATAATACCTTAATCATTTCTCTAACGAACCGTATCATTCTTATTATTAAATCCATTACGAATAGTTTGAATAAGACCTGCTGGGTTCGTTAGCTATAAGATTGTTAAAGTGAGGACATCGTCCGGCCTAAGTTCCAACAAAAAACAAAGCAAGAGCTGTTCCAATCGTAGATACATCTACTTTTGGGACAGCTCTTTTTTTAAGTTATTTATTAATGACTTTACATTCTAGCTGTTAATGCTCTTCAGCCTTTATTAATCCAAGCAGAATGGCTGCAAACCAAGCGGCAATGGCGCTGGGCGCTCACAAGTGCTCTTCATAACATAATGCACGCCTTGTTCCGACGCGTCATGGAAGCCATGCATAGCTTCGAGTACATGATAAGCAAGCTCGCCATTAGCGCGATGCTTGCGGCCGGTTTGAATCGCTTTGGCCATGTCTGCTGCACCGACACCACGAGCGTTCTCTGTGTATCCGTAAGCGAGCGGAATATCTGACCATTCATTTGAGCCCGCACGCCAAATTTTAATTTGTCCGCCAAACCCGTTAGGATCTGGGACAAGAAGTGTGCCCGCGCTGCCGTATATTTCGATTCGAGGAAGCGTTGAGCCGCCTTTCACATCAAAGCTTGTGAGCAATGTTCCGATTGGACCCGATGCAAAGTCCATCACTCCAGCGATATGAGTTGGTACTTCAACCTCTACCTGCTGGCCGTATTTCGGTTTGCTTGTAATCGTTCTCTCTGGGAAAGAGATACGTGCCGAACCCGTTACACGAGTGATCGGTCCAAGCAGCGCTACAAGCGCGGTTAAATAGTATGGCCCCATATCAAACATCGGGCCGCCGCCCTTTTGGTAATAAAATTCAGGAGCCGGATGCCATGATTCATGCCCGCCGCACACCATGAATGCCGTCGCGCCAATTGGCGTACCAATCCAGCCGTCCTCAAGCAGCTTGATGCTCGTTTGGATGCCGCCGCCAAGGAATGTATCCGGCGCGCTTCCTACATAAAGGCCTTTTTTCTCAGCAAGCTCAAGTACCTGCTGCGCCTCTTCACGAGTAACTGCAAACGGCTTCTCTACATAAACATGTTTGCCTGCTTCAAGAGCTTGTAAGCAAATCGATGCATGCGCTTGCGGGATTGTCAAATTGATTATCATTTGAACTTCCGGATCAGCAAGCAGCTCCTCAACCGAACAACCGCGAACGCCAAACTGCTCGCCTTTTGCTTTGGCTCTCTCCACATCTAAATCTGCGCAAGCTACAACCTGCAAGGCATCAAAACGGTTGCCGTTTTCAAAATAGATGCCGCTAATATTGCCTGTTCCTATAATGCCTGCTTTAATCTTTTCCATAATCTCTAGTCCCTCTTCTCATATCCTAAGATTATTATGATTGCGAATTACAACTGATTATCTGCCATACCGCTATAAGCAGAAGCTGTTTTGCCTGCTGCCAGCGCATTTGCTTTACCTTCCGCACACCACAAGAAGCCGCGTCTCATAAGTTCTTTTACCGTTTCAATCTCTATAATATTAGCTTGATGACCAAGCGAGTTGTAGTATACGCGTCCAACACCCCAGCGCTTCGTCCACACAACCGGCATATCGACTGCCTTGTTGAGTGAATGCGGTCCCGGTGTCAGCGGAAAACGTGTTGTCGCCAGCACTTCAACTGCCGGATCCACATGCAAATAATATTGCTCAGAGCTGACAACAAAATCTTCAATGCCTTCTGTCAGCTGACTGGATGAATTATTAATATTAACCGTATATTCAACACCGTCATTGCCTGGGTGAGCTACCCATTGTCCGCCGGTCATAAACTGCCAGTCTACATTTTCACGGAACGCATCGCACATTCCGCCATGGCATCCTGCCAAACCTACGCCGCTTTGAACAGCTGCAGATACATTATCGACAAGCTTCTGCTCGATCCGTGCCATCGTCCAGACGGGTACGATAAGATCAAGTCCCAACAGTTTTTCTGCATCCGCAAATGCTTCCAATGTGTCGGACACCTCTACCTCGAAATCCTCAGCTGCAAGCACCTCACGAAAAATTTCTGCTACCTCTTTTGGCTGATGTCCATCCCAGCCGCCCCATACGATTAGTGCTTTTTTCATTACCTTCTCCTGCCTCTCTCCAAGCGCTAAGTAATCTCCTAACTAATAACCCTATATGGCTTACGATAATTCGCTAATTGCTACCCAGCGGCGTTCTGCAATCGAACGATCTACCGCCTCCAGAACCTCTTGGCATTTCACGCCATCTACAAAGTTCGGTACGGGCTGACGATCTTCAGCAAAAGCTTGCATCAGCTCATGCATTTCATGTGTAAACGTGTGCTCGTATCCAATGGTATGTCCAGCTGGCCACCAAGCGTCCATATACGCATGCGATGGATCGGTTGCGAGTACGCGGCGGAAGCCTTGAACATCCTCGGCATCATCGGTGAAATAAACTTGAAGCTCATTCATCCGCTCAAAATCAAACTTGATGCTTCCTTTACTGCCGTTAATTTCAAAAGCGTTCGTACAGCGATGGCCGGCTGCGAAGCGAGTCGCCTCAAAGCTGCCCAGCGCGCCGTTAGCAAAGCGTGTCATAAACATAGTTGCATCATCCACTGTTACTTCTCCGAGCGGTCCACCCTCGCTTCCCTTTGCACTGAGGCCTGTCATAGCTGAAGCAATCGGGCGCTCTTTAACGAAAGTCTCGCTCATGCCGATAACCTCATTGAATTCTCCAACGAGAAAACGCGCCATATCTATCAAATGTGCTCCTAAATCACCATGGGAGCCGGAGCCTGCAATTTCCTTCTGAAGACGCCATACGAGCGGGAAGCTCGGATCGATAATCCAATCTTGCAAAAACACAGCACGGAAATGATAGATTTCACCGAGCCTCCCATCTGACACCAATTTTTTTGCAAGCTGTACAGCAGGTGCAAATCGATAATTAAAACCTACCATATGCTTCACGCCTGCTTTTTCAACAGCATCAAGCATCTCGCGGGAGTCTTCAAGCGTAAGCGCCAGCGGCTTCTCACAAAAGATATGTTTGCCGGCTGCCGCTGCTGCTAGAGCGATAGCCTTATGTGCATCACTTGGTGCATTAATATCGATTAAGTCGATATCCTCGCGGTTAACGAGCGCATTCCAATCCGTTTCAGCACTTTCCCAGCCGAATTGTGACCGTGCTTGTTCAACGCCTTCTGGATCGCGACCGCAAATGGCCGTCATCTCCGGCTTAATCGCATTCGGGAAAAACATCGGAAGCGCGCGGTACGCGTTGCTATGTGCCTTCCCCATAAACTTATAACCAACCATGCCAACTCTTACTTTATCCATAATAATCCGCCTCTCTTAAGCGTAAACGCCTTATGCTGCCACTAGCGATAAGATCGCGTCCCGCAATTGAAATAGAATGGAGCAGAAAAACTAGTATTCAGGATTTTAACGTTTGAGTCTTGACGTTTCTCTTGTGATCAGGCTGACCGGTAAAACATCTGTTTGTGAATCTGTCGTTTTCGTTTTCTGATCCGGGTCCAGCAATCTAGCAGCTGCAAGCTTACCCATCTCATAGAAAGGAACAGCAACGGTAGAAAGCCTTGGACTAATGATGCGCGAGCCGTCTGAGTCATCATATCCAACTAGCGCATAATGCTCGCCAGCTTCAACTCCCAGTTCCCGCAAGCGCTGCATCAGGCCGATTGCCATTCGATCATTAGCCGCAAATACCGCATCGATATTGCCTTCTTTAATTTGTTCCGCTAATTGCTCCCCGAGCTCCGCCCCGCTCTTTCGGCTGTAATTACCGTGATAGATTAGACTAGGCTCATAAGCAAGTCCCGCTTCCATTAGAGCCGCTTTGTAGCCTTCCTGCCTATCGGCACTATTGGAATACTGCAGCGGGCCGTTAACAAAAGCAATGCTGCGGCTGCCCTGACTCAACAAATGCGAGACGGCTGCCTTGCTGCCTGATACATGATCAGCATCGACTGTACGATAATGCTCCGCATCAAACCGCTGATTTACAAGGCAGAAAGGAAAGTTTTCAGCCTTCAGCTCAGCAAGGGCGGCTCTTTCCTCAGGCACATTTTGTGAGCCTAAAACGATGCAAGCATCAATCTTATGCGTGCGAAATAGCTTAGCGTAATCTCTCGCCCCATCCGGCTCTCTAAAAATAAGAAGCAGGTCATAGCCGCAGCGCTTCGCTGTTTCACCGATTCCACTTAATATTTCCGAAAAATAGTAAGTGGAAAATAAATGAACTTTGGGCACGAATGGCAATATGACGCCAATATTCCCGCTCTTCCTTCGAGCAAATTGCTGAGCAAGCGCATTTGGTACGTATCCAAGCTCAGCCGCGGCTTGTAATACCCGTTCACGCGTTTCCTCTTTGATAGGGCCGACGCTGTTCATCACTCTCGAAACAGTCGCCTCTGAAACTCCAGCTAGTTTCGCAACTTCTTTCCTGCTAATAATCATTTTCCTCCTGAAAAGCTAATATGCTAAGTTGTCGTTTCATTTCAATGTACACGCGTACATTATTGCATGAAAACGTTTTAGCGTCAATAAACTTTTTGCATATTTTTCTATTGTTGCCCTCATTACAAAAAAACGATCCAGAACGCTTGCATCGGCGTCCCAGATCGTTTTTTCTCGTTGTCTCTTATAGTTACCTACTTCTTCGCTATTTCATTAATCCATTCAAAAACAGCGGACAGCGCATTTGCTTCCTCGCTCATGTTCATCCTATCGATATAGGATTCACGGTTTTGGTACAAACGCTCGACGCTCTCAGCAAGCGTGCTTGCCGTCAGCTTCTCTTCATACAAAACGTCGGCATAACCCGACTTCTCAAATGACTGGGCATTCAAAATTTGATCGCCTCGGCTCTGTTCCCGTGTTAGAGGAATAAGCAGCATCGGCTTCTTTAAGGACAAAAATTCAAAAATGGAATTAGAGCCTGCTCGTGAAATCACAAGGTCCGTCATCGCCAAAACATCCGGCAATTGCTCATTCACAAATTCGAATTGCTTATAGCCAGGCATAGCAAGCGACGGGTCAACTTGATTTTTACCGCAGAGATGAACGATTTGATAGCTTTTGGTAAGGCTTATTAATGACTGTCTGACCGCCTGATTAATTTTGCGTGCACCCAAGCTTCCACCCATAATTAAGATGACCGGTTTGTTTTTAGTAAATCCGCAAAAGGTTCTGCCTCTTTCCGCGTTGCCCTGCTTCACTTCCTCACGTATAACTGCCCCTACATGCCTGCTTTTATCAGCCTTCAGCATGCTGCCCGTCTCAGGAAAAGTCGTACATACTCCTGTAGCAAAAGGAATCGATAGCCGATTGGCAAGACCTGGCGTCAGATCGGATTCATGAATAAGCAGCGGCACCTTGTTTAGCCATGCGCCAATAACGACAGGTACGGATACAAATCCGCCTTTGGAGAAAATGACGTTCGGTTTATTTTGCTTAATAAGGCGATAAGCTTGATAAAGGCCTTTTACTACCTTGAACGGGTCCTTAATGTTCTGAATATCCATGTACCTTCTCAGCTTTCCCGTCGATATCGGAAAATACTTAACCTCTGGAATCGTTGCGATAAGCTGCCTTTCAATACCGCTCTCCGATCCGATATATTGGACTGACCAGCCCTCTTCCAAAAAATGCGGGATCAAGGCCATATTAACGGTAACGTGTCCGGCTGAGCCTCCCCCGGTGAACATGATTGTTTTCATGAATGACTAGCCACCTATCGTTTTTTATCCATTTATTATACGGGTAAAGATTCGTTTTAGCACTGAAATTCAAGGAGATGGATATAAAAAGCATCCCCAGCCGCTATCGCTGCTGCGCGATTGGCCGAGGATGCTTTAAACGTGCCTATATCCCTACCCTTAAGGCGCAGTTTCCAGAAACTTAGACGTTGGATTCTTGTCTACTGCCGTACGCATCGCATATTCGTTCTCGAACAAGACGACATAGTTGCCCTTCTTGTCCTTTACGAGCGTCGTATTGATTCGGAATTTGCTAGGGTCAATATTATCATCAACGATCCAGCGGGCAAATTGGAACTGCATCCGGTGCAATTGAATATCTACGCCGTACTCCGCTTTCATTCGATGCTCAAATACCTCAAATTGCAAATGACCAACAACGCCGAGAATTGTCTCATCGAAGTTGCCTGTGGAGTGGAACACTTGAATCGTGCCTTCCTCCGTGAGCTGATCAATGCCCTTTTGGTACTGCTTGTGCTTCAACGCATTTTTAACGGTTACTTTAGCAAAAATTTCAGGCGAGAACGTTGGAAGCTCATCGAACACAACTTCGCCGCCTTGTGATAATGAATCGCCGATTCGGAAAATGCCTGGATCAAACAAACCAATAATATCGCCCGGATACGCTGTATCCACGATATCTCGGTCTTGCGCTAGAAACTGCTGAGGCTGAGCAAGCTTAATGTCCTTGCCATTACGCACATGACGAACGCTCATTCCGCGCTCGAATTTGCCGGAGCAAATCCGAAGGAAAGCAATTCGGTCACGATGGGCTGGGTTCATATTCGCTTGAATTTTGAAAACATATCCCGTAAATTTCTCATTCGTCGGATCAACCTGACCTGTCGTGCTGTTGCGCGACGTCGGCTTAGGAGCCAGCTGAAGGAAGTTTTCTAGAAAAGTTTGCACGCCAAAGTTATTAACCGCGCTTCCGAAGAAAAGAGGCGTCAGTTCACCCGCTTGCACTTTCTCGAAATCAAATTGATCACCAGCGACATCCAGCAGCTCAAGATCACCAATAAGCTGATCTGTTAAATAATCGCCAGCCATCTCACGTATGACAGGATCATTATAGTCGCTAACGGGACGAACCTCGATTGTCGAGTGGTCATTTCCTTGGAAAAGCTCGACCTGTGTTTTCATTCGGTCATAAACACCGCAAAGCTCGCGTCCCATGCCGATTGGCCAGTTCATTGGAACAGCGCGAATGCCTAAGACACGCTCAAGCTCCTCCATTAATTCAAATGGACTTTGCCCTTCACGGTCCAGCTTGTTAATAAAAGTAAAAATCGGAATGCCGCGTTTACGGCAAACCTGGAACAGCTTGATCGTTTGTGCCTCGACACCTTTGGCAACGTCAATAAGCATGACGGCGCTGTCGGCTGCGGTAAGCGTACGATACGTGTCCTCACTGAAATCTTGGTGACCAGGCGTATCAAGAATGTTAACGCGATGTCCTAGATAATCGAACTGCATTACGCTGGACGTTACCGAGATACCACGTTGTTTCTCAATTTCCATCCAGTCGGATGTTGCATGACGGCTCGCTTTGCGCGCCTTAACTGACCCTGCAAGCCGAATGGCTCCTCCGAATAGGAGGAGCTTCTCAGTGAGGGTCGTTTTTCCTGCATCCGGGTGAGAGATAATCGCGAATGTACGGCGCTTATCTACTTCCTGTTTAATTTCTTCACTTAACGATTGGCTCATGCTTGTCTTCCCTTCATTACGTAAGGTATGCGGCAGCGATTATTTTCCGCTGTTCGAAACCCAAATGACGTTATCTTCCTCTTGTCCGTTAACCGGCCACCAATGGAAACCATCTTCTTTTAGCATTTCATCCGCAGCTTCTGGACCCCATGATCCCGCTGGATACAGCTTCAAATCACTTTTCTCTTCACGCCAAGCTTGTGCAATACGATCCACGAAAGCCCAAGCTTGGGATACTTCATCCCAGCGCGTGAAGTAAGTGGAGTCGCCGCGTGCCGCATCATGAATGAGGCGCTCATACGCTTCAGGCGTATTTAAGCCGATTTGGCAGCTTTGGCAGAACTCCATGGCAACTGGCTGTACCGAATTGTTTTGACCTGGTGTTTTTGCGTTTACTTTAATATATATGCCCTCAAGCGGGTTTACGCGAATAACGAGCAAATTCGGCGCCAAATCATGACGCTGGGCAAATAGAACATTTTGCGGCATCGATTTAAACTCGATGACGACCTCCGTTGTTTTTACAGGTAGACGTTTGCCCGTTCTAATATAGAAAGGCACGCCAGCCCAGCGGAAGTTGTCCACTAATACTTTGGCAGCAAAATAAGTTTCAGTCGTGGAGTCCTGGCCAACAGAATCCTCTTGGCGGTATCCCGGAAGTTCTTTGCCGTGATGGCTACCTTCGCTGTATTGACCGCGTACGACGTGCGAGCGAACCTCATCACTTGACGTATAATTACGCAGTGAACGAAGCACCTTCACCTTCTCGTCACGAATATCTTCTCCGTGCAAGCGGCTTGGCGGCTCCATAGCAATCATCGTAAGCATTTGCAGCATATGGTTCTGACCCATGTCGCGCAAAGCTCCCGATTTGTCGTAATAGCCTCCGCGATCCTCAACGCCAACCGTTTCGGATAATGTAATTTGAACATTGGCAATATGGTTATTATTCCACAAAGGCTCAAAAAAAGCATTAGCAAAACGAATAACTTGAATGTTTTGAACCATTTCCTTGCCTAGATAGTGATCGATACGGTATATTTCTTCTTCCTTAAACACTTGGTTAATCTGTTCATTCAGCTTCTGAGCCGATGGAAGATCGTAGCCAAATGGCTTCTCGATTACGACGCGATGCCAGCCATTAGATTCAAGCAATCCTCCGTCGCGCAAATTGAATGATACCGGACCGAAAAGTGAAGGCGCAAGGGCCAAGTAAAAAAGACGGTTGCCGGGAATGTTGAACTTCACGTCAAGCTGCTCAGACAATTTGCTAAGCTCGCGGAAGCCTTCTACATCGTTAATATCGAGTGACATATATACGAAATGTTCTGCAAAACGATTCCAAAGCTCAGCATCGTCCGCTTTGTAACGACAAAACTCTACAATAGATTCATAAAGGTCAGCACGAAATTGTTCATTCGTACGAGGACGTCTTGCTAGACCAACGACGGCAAAGTTTTCCGTGAGCTTGCCTTCTTTATATAAACTGAAAAGGGCTGGAAACAGCTTGCGCCGAGCCAAATCGCCCGTTGCTCCGAAGAGGTAATATACAGCACCTTCTGCAGAGACGGATTCAAGATTATTATTATATGTCATTTGCCTCATTCTTTCCCTATGTATTTTTATACAACTTTACATGATATGTAGTTTAGCATATTCAACTTTAATTCGCTATTCAACATGTCATAAAAAATACTGATACGATCCGTTACTAATTCTAATCAGAGTATACCCATCTATGGGCTCGCCGTCGCATTGGCACTGTATTCACCCGTAATGACAGGCACACCGATCGTCAATGCCGTTTGATCTGAATTTGTCTCTTTATGCAAAGCGATTTGAAGATTGGCTGTTTTCCCATTTTCAACGGTGATGGCTGAATACAGCTTTCGGGTATAAAACATGTCGCTTGTCGTGCCTTTATCTTCATAATGATCCACTGCTTTGGCATCTGTCAGCCTAACCAAACGCTGAATGGCTTGACTATTTTTCGTATAACCTTGTACTTTCATACTCGTCGTAAACGCAGGGGAAATACGTGCGATCTGAGCGGAAACTTCTGCTGTCACTTGCAGCAGCTTATTTTTTTTGGTCATTTCAGTTGGCTTAGTTTCTAATACAACCATAAGCTGCTCGCCATTGCTGTCGATCTGCGTGAGACTAATTGAAACTTGTCCGCCGTATGACGGAATAACGCCAGTGACTGTTTTGCCTTCATTCTGGTTCTGCAACAGTATGCTGCTAGCTTTTCCCGGTTCCTGTGAAAACATTTGCTGAGTAAGCTCCTCCATGGCTCCTTCCTTGCCCGTTACATTCCATCGAATCGACCACTGCGCTCCCTCAGAGCTGCTTTTCATTTGGTCGTCGCTCCATAACCACAGCTCTCCCAAATCATGCTGAAGAAGCTGTTCCGCTGAAGTTGCTTCCTTCGGTTCCCTGTCGGCCTGCCACATCGCCCATGCTGCACATATCAAAATCACAAGCACTGCTAGCATGATTCCAACCTTCGTTTGTTTGGCTCGCTGCCTTGCTGACATACGGTGGCGAGCGGGAGGCGTGTTTTTCGGAATATACATTATTATTCACTCCTGTCCTCTTCCAAATGGGTAAACATCCATACACGTTTGCCTGTAGGTGAATACACTGGTTGCAGGAATGCTGGAATAAATACTTTGAGTTTAGCCTCTCATAGCAAAATGACAATACAACACGCTCAAGCGCTTTATTCCAATTACACTTTGGAGGTGTCATCAGCAAATGGAACGCATTTATCCATTGCACGAAGAAGTCGTCAGTCGTTTTTGCGGGTATCCAGTATGTGTGATTATGAATGACGGCATGCGCCACTTTGGCATACTTAGCTCCTGCGAGAGCGGGAGATTGCATTTAAACGCAGGCTCCGGCGAAACGGAAGCCGCGACCGCAAATGCGAAGCCGCAAGTTTCAAAAAACAAAAAAGGCGGTAAAGGTAAAAAAGAGACGGCTCATAAATCCGCTTCAATGCAAGTTCAAACGCAGGCTTACCCTTATGATCCTTACTATTATGGAGAACGGCCTTATTATCCATGGGGCGAAGCGCTCGCTCTTGATTTGGCTTCAATCGCATTCTTGTTTCTATTGCTGTAAATGGCAAAGCGGCGAGCTCAGCGGAGATGCGCCGCTTTTTTATTTTATTGATGCTGCTGACAGCTTTCGCCAGTCTTTTTAATCACCGTATAGTACGCTGACACAACATATACCAAAGGAGTGAGAAAGGAGTTTTCTAATGAGCACATCGATACGTTCCATTCGAGGCATTGAACGATCCTATGCATACTCCACCGTACAAGCTATTAGCCCTTATGCTTATTATCCTTATCGGGATGGCGAAGCTCAGCAAGCCCCAGAATATAACAAGAGCTTAACGCGCGTTTTCCAGCAAGCTGCTAACAGTGCTGCTTCTTGGCTTAATAAGGCAAAACAAGCGCAGTACGACATCGAGCAGATAAACAAGCAATTAAGTAACGAATTGTACACGGACAAGCCAATTGCAAGCAGCTTGCTTCGCCTTACTGCGATGCTCAATCAGTTGGAGGATCATTACAGAGCACATGCTGATGATTTGAAACCAGAGCTGTGGGAAAGTATTGAGCTGGCTTTGAGGCATCCCGCAGCGGAGGAGATCGGACTGCGACGCAGTACAACAGACGGCAAGTGGATTGCGGATTCTACCTATATCATTTCTTCAGAAAATAGAGACCGAACAGCTAGCCTTATTTCTGTTCAGAACGAAATCAGCAAGAGTTTGCTGCCAACTTCCATCCATATGGAGCAAAAACAAAAGCTGTCGTACTCTTCCAGCCGTATGCAGAGGCTAATGCTTGGATCAGAAGGGATGCTTACTGGCTTAAAATATGCACTTACTTATGCCGAGCAGCATAAGGCCGTTGATCTGCTCCAGTCACCTCTTACATCAACCCTTCCTTACGCTGCTTACTACAGTTCTATGCAAACCTACTCACCAATTCCATATGTTGGATTAGTCTTGAATCGGTTCCTTTAAAGTTAAATCCGAAAGGGCATGCCACGTTCGCAAAGCTTCTTCTTGTCACTCTATGTAAGTGATATATTCGGCTCCTTACCGAGTATATCCTTCCGTTTTATATAATAAAAACCTTTATTTTCACTAAATTCCATGTTAAGGGATAAGAACAACCTCAATCATATCACCCGCTTCCGCTCCTCTCGAGCCTGACGGAATGATTGCTAATCCTTCTGCATCCGCAATGGAAGCCATCATACTCGATTTGGAATAGGCTAGYGGGTCAGCATGCAAGCTTCCATCTTCCGTGCTGATGAGTGTTGTGCGCACAAAACGATCATGGGGACTTGGCTTATTCACAGCTGTCCGCAGTATTGCTTTAACTTTACGAGGCAATGCTTCACTTGCTCCCTGCAATCGCAGCAGCACCGGACGAACGAATAATTCAAATCCGACAAAACAAGCACCGGGATTGCCTGACAAGGCGAGCAGCAGCTTGCCGTTAAGCATTGCTGCTGACGTTGGACTGCCTGGTCTCATCGCAACTTTGTCGAAGAGCACTCGGTTTGCATCTTCACTGCCAGATACACTATTGTTCTTTATCGACCTAATGATGTCTGACATGACATCAAAGTCCCCTACAGATACACCGCCTGTTGTGACAATCAAATCAACATCATCCCATACACTCGCCAAAGCAGCCTCAACGGCATCAGGCTTGTCTTCCAATGATCCGCACATAACCGCTAATCCGCCGCTCTGCTCCACCATAGCAGCGACCATAAAGCTGTTGCTGTCGCGGATCTGTCCCGCCGCCAGCGGAGCCTCGACCGCCAGCAATTCGCTGCCGGTCGCAAATATCGCTACGCGCGGGCGCTTGCCAACCGCCACCTCGGCATAGCCGAAGGTGGCTAGCAGCGCAACATGTCCCGGTCGCACAAGCGTCCCGGGACATGCCAAAGCGCCCCCAAGGCGAAACTCCTCGCCTTGGGGCGCAATGTGCTGGCCTGCCGCGGCGGCGTGCTTAATCAGCACCGCCGGCGAGCCATCGGCCAGCATCGCTTCCGCGGTCTGCTCCAGCATGACAACCGCGTCAGCCCCCATAGGCACAGCCGCGCCAGTCATGATGCGCACGGCAGTGCCCTTCTGCACGGTCGCAAGGGCGAGCTCGCCCGCTGCAACCGAATCAACCACGCGCAGCGTCGCCGGCGTACCTGGCGACGCTGACGCGATATCTGCCGCGCGCACGGCGTAGCCGTCGAGACCCGAGCGCGCGAAGGGCGGCCAGTCGCTTGTCGCAGCTATCGTCTGCGCAAGCCATCGGCCGCCGCTAGCCCGCAGCGTCACAAGCTCGCTGCCGAGGGCTAGCCCATCCGCAGCAGCAAGCAGCCGCTGCTGCGCTTCTTCCACCTTCACAGCCTGCCGTTTGAACCGGCTCATATGTTTCCTCCCACTCTCCTCACCGCGATCAGCCTTATCCATACTTCCGCTCGCTTCACCGCGGTCAGCCTTATCTATGCTCTCGCTTGCCTCACCGCGATTAGCCTTATCCATGCCCTCACTCGCTTCACCGCGATCGGCCATATCCCTACTTCCGCTCGCCCCGCCACTCTCAGTCATATTCACCCTCCGCTCATCTCGTCGCCTTATATAACCTTCGGCAGCTTGTTCAGCATCCATTTTACAATGTATGTTAAACTATTGGCAATTACGGTCATCAAGCGCCATGAAGGAGAAGCCCATGCCATTAATCGTTCAAATCGTTGGATACAAAAATACCGGCAAAACCACATTGGTTTGCCGGCTAACAGAACGCTTCAAACAAGCAGGATATAAAGTTGGGACAATCAAACGCGACGCGCATGATTTTCAGATCGATACACCAGGGACGGATACATGGAGACATCAAGAGGCAGGGGCTGATATAACAGCTATCACATCCTCAAAGCGTACAGCAATTATGAAACAGCATGCTGAACCGCTTCAGCTGTTAATTTCACAAATGACCGAGGCCGACGTTATTCTTATCGAAGGTTTCAAAGATGCCTCATACCCAAAAATCATCATGATTCGAACTGCAGTTGATTCCGAACTGCTCCACAGCGTACCCAACCCTCTTGCAGCCGCGGCTTGGAGTGATGCCAGCTCTGGAACAATAGTTCACCCGTCCATCCCAGTAATCGATGTAGATGATATCGAGCAGCTTTACCAAAAAGTATTATCGATATCCGCTAAGCAGTAGCCCTACACTTATTCGGCAATTCCTTGTCTATGAGCATAAATGGCTGCTTGCGTGCGATCATCCACATCAAGCTTATTAAAAATATTCGTAATATGAAATTTTACTGTTTTCACACCAATGAACAGCTCATCGGCAATTTCTTGATTGGAGCGTCCCTGTGCAACCCGCTTCAATACATCCATCTCGCGCTCAGTCAGCTCATCATGCAGCGGAGCTTGCTCCTGCTGCTTTGGCTGCCGGAAGCGATTCRTCATTTTAGCTGCTACCTGCGACTCCAGTACCGATTGTCCGCGAGCAGCGGCCCTTATCGCATCCGCGATCTCGGTCGCTCGCGACGTCTTCAGCAAATAGCTGAATGCGCCTGCTTCAATAACAGGGTAGAGCTTGCTATCATCCAAATAGCTCGTCAATACAATTACCTTGCATTCCGGGTACAGCTCGAGCAGCTTGGCTGTCGTCTCGACTCCATCCATGCCATCCATAACTAAATCCATAAGTACAACATCCGGTCTGTATGCCTGTGCTAATCGAATGCCGTCCATGCCGTTGCTCGCTTCACCGACAACCTCAATTCCATCCTCGGTATCAAGCACCGCTGCAAGTCCGATGCGCACCATTTCATGATCATCTACAAGCAGAACCTTTATAGGCCGACTCAATTGCTGGGTTGCTTCCACACCTTACACCGCCCTCATTTTTTCGTAAAGCTCATCATTATCTCTAATTATATTACATTCTCTTATGAAACATCAGTGGGCACCCAAATTYCAATGACAGTTCCCTCGCCAGGTCTCGAAATCATCTGCAGGGATCCGCCAATTTCAATTACCCGCTCTTCCATAGTCAGCAAGCCATAGGACGTTTGCACTTTCTGCTTCAGCTCATCCACTAGAACAGTAAGCGCCTGCCCCAGATTTTTTCCGTCCAAGTGGACGGGCCGAAGATGTAGCAGCAACGCGCGCATTTCTGATTGAGCAACGGCAGCCATTTCCTCAATAAGCTGTACCTGACGTTTGGCTCGCTCCCAATCTCGCTCAATCGTTCGACTAACAGCAGTCGCTGTCATCGATATGGCGAATAACTGCTGGCTTACTGCATCATGCAGCTCGCGCGCAAGCCGCTGGCGCTCTTCGATTACTGCGGTGAACTTGACCTTCTTCGCCCAGTTAGGATCAACCTGCTCTTGTTCTGAAATTTCGTTTTCCGTCGTCTCCCCATTGCTTAGCGTAACCGTAAATCGACGTTTTTTTTGCTGCTCGGTCAGCCGCTTCAGCGATTCCTTTAGCTTGGAGTTTTGCAAATAACCGTTTAATGTAGCAGCCGCTAAACCTGCGCCAACGAAAGCTAGTCCGATAATTGCCCATTTCCCTTGAAGCGTGAAGAGATCAACATAACCGATTCCTTGCAATATGATAACAACCAAGCTGACAATGATCAGCAGCCACAATATCGTTTCCGTTACAAGACGCTTGCGGGCCGCATGATTCGAATGGTCGCTCTTATTGCCTTGCTCCATACGGCTCACTTCCTTCTCTTCGCTATTTTAACCACTATGAAGTAAAAAACATATGAAAGAGCAGACCGCAAAACGGTCCGCTTCCTTCATAGCCTATAGTCTTATTCCTCAGTCGGAGCCTTTGTTAATGAAGTTGTTGGGTTTAGCTTGTTTTTTAGTGCTTGCAGCTGCTCATCCACTTTATTTTTTTTCTCAGCATCTGCTGCATTAAAGCTGTTCGAAGAGCTGTTATAGGAGTAAGGCGTGCGCAATACATCTGCTTCAGCCTCTAGCTGCATAATTTTCTCTTCCATCCGGTAGAAGCCGCGTGATGCCGAACCGCTATCAATCGTGTTGTTTGTAGTCAATTGCGCCATTTGCTTTTGAGCTTTTGCTACTTGTGCACGGGAAGCAAGCTCATTGCGCTTGTTGCGAAGCTGGTAGAACTCTTCCTTCATTGCGTGCAGCTGTTGCATCAATTCCTCAGCCTGAGTCTTCGATTGTGCGTGCAAATCAGTATATTCTGTTACCTTTTGGTCAAAATAAAGCTTCTCTTCAAGCAGCTTGCGCGTATGTTCTTCTTGTCCAGCTCTTAGAGCCGCTTCTGCTTTTGATTCACGATCTGCCGCGCTGCGTACTGTTTCTTCCAAGCGCTGCTTCATCCGGCGCTCATTCGCCATTTGTTTAGCTACTGTAACCTCAGCTTGATGAATTTCAGATTCCATGTCACGCAAGTATTGATTTAACATAATAATCGGATCTTCAATTTTGTCCAATGCCTCATTTACCGATGCCTTAGTCATGTCTTTCATGCGTTTGAAAATTCCCATATTAAAAATCCCCCTTCTCGTATTTAGCAATTTTGGCTTTCAATTCTTCAATTTCACGACGTAGTGCTTTTTTCTCCAAATCATCCATCATGCTATCGAACTGTGACGATGTTGTAGGCTGGGATGAAGGTGCCGGTGCACTCCAAGAGCCTGGCGCTTGCGGCGGGTTTTTGTAAGGACCGCCGAAAGGCGAATTTGTATGCTGATCGAATCCTGGGTTATAACCTCCGCCATAACCGTTTCCGTTTCCGTTACCAAAGCCGTTTGGACCGTAGCCGGAGTAGACCGGCGGTTCTTTAGGAACAACCAAGCCTGCGATAATATAGATCAGAATAACAGCTCCGCTTGTGAAGATCGTAACGACTATAAGCAGAATCCGCAGCAGCGTCGCATCCACATTCAACATTTCTGCTAATCCACCGCAAAGACCGAATAATTTTTTGTCTCGAGAAGATCGATACAGTTTTTTCAAGACGACCATCCCTCTTTCTCAAGCTTACGTTTCAGCTGCTCAAGCTCTCGTTCAATAACTGACTGCAATGTGTTGCCCGCTTCGGATACGAATTCTTGACCCATCTTGCGAATGTCGCGAAGACTCTTTGCTTCATGCTCCATGCCGCTTATACGATCCTCCAGCTTTCTAAACACAGAACCCGATTGAATGCCTTGATCACCGAAGCCGCTCGTATATCGAGCGTTCATTCGTTGTTGAAGCCTTAGTGATTCCATACGAGCTGCATAATATTCACGCTTGTCATATACCGATTGGTATTCGCTGCGCATCTCGCGCAGCTGTTCTTCAAGATCAAGCGTGTTTTGACGGCTTTGCTCGAACAGCTCACGGTATTGAATTGAACGCTCTTCGCAGCTAGCTTTCTCATGCAATGCGATTCTTGCCATTTGCTCCTCGCCAGCCTTCAGAGCTGTCAAAGCTTGATTCTCACGGCGTTCCTTTTGCTCTTCAGCTTGCAGCCATTGTGCTTTCAAGTGATTGCTATGTCCTGCATACTGCTGATATAATTTCTCAGCTTGGATAATATCTTCTCTTGTCGACCAGAGGAATTGATCAATCAACCGTACTGGATCCTCTGATTTTTCAAGCCGTTCATTTAATGTAGCGACAGTAATGTCGCGAACTCGCTTCATAATGCTCATTCAATGTCCTCCTTAACGTTTTGCGGTGCAAAACCAGCTTCATCTATCTTTACATTTTATAATGATTCGCAGCAACTAGAATGCTCTGCGTTTGTCTTTCTTAAAGAGGCTCACRCCAGCAACGATTAAGCCGATTGCTAGAAGCAGTAAGATGATACCGCCGAGTTTGCCGAAAATCATCATGCCGCCGATTGCAATAAGTATTCCGCCAATCCATTTCTTATTGTTCGACCAACCGACAACCCCCAATCCGATTAGTATGAACGGGAGCAAAAATCCGAATATTGCACCAAAATGAACTCCGACAAAATTAAGTACCGCGATACTGCCGACGATGACAAGCAACACGCCCAAAGCGCTTTTTCCATTCATCTCCATTTCCAACTCCTTTCGACTATTAGAATTTATTCATTTTTCTTTTCTTGCCTTACGTGTGTTGCTCTTGCTTATGTACTTAGTTTAGATCAATTTCTCCTTTTATAAAACGGACTTTCGGCGGTTTTCTCACTAGACTTAGGTCGAGTGGGCAGCCCGCCTCTAGGGTCAAATGCGGGTTAATACCCATATTTTACAGCTTAAACTACTAATATCCCTGTGTTACGTTATTATCACACAGGAGGTGTATACGCTGCCAATGAAAAACTATTCGATTAAGAAACTCATTGTAGCTGGCTTTTTGACTACCGTATTATTCAATACTGGGGCCATTCCTTTCCAAACAAATGGACATGTCTATGCAGCATCATCATCGGTGGAGAAAATAATTGCAACAGGAATGAAATACTTAGGGACACCCTATGAGTTCGGCTCTGATCGAAGCACAACGAAAACATTTGATTGTTCAGATTTCACCAAACACATATTTGAAAAAGCAGCGGGCGTAACGCTTCCTTCTACCTCTGCTCTGCAAGCAGCTTATATTAAGAAAAATTCAGCGATTCAAACAGACTGGAAAAACCTAAAGCGCGGTGACCTCATGTTCTTTATGTCCTATCACGGCAGCAGTACGGCAGGTTATTCGCGTTTAACGAAGTCAAAACAAACGATAACTCACGTAGGCGTTTATTTAGGCAATGGAAAAATGCTCGATACTTATTCTAAGGAAAGCGGCGGTGTACGAATCGACAACATCAACAATACGCACTGGGAATACCGTTTTGTTTTTGGCGGAAGCGCGCTCTAGCCGTTTTCTTATCATTAAAAAGTGCCGGTCCAGCTACGAAAGCGCATGGCCGGCACAACTTATAAGCTTTGAAGCTTATTTGCTTGCAAGAAATTGATCGAATTGCTTTTGCTTCTCCGCTATTATTTTTTCGATACCTGCCGCTCTCAGCCTCTCGATATACTCGGGCAGTACTTTATCAACATCTACAGATCCTGTTTCAAGCGCAGTTTGGTACTGCCTATCCACATTGCCGACCGCAGCTACTTCAGCCCTTACCGTATCTCCATTAAATACGAAGCCAAGGCCTGGTGAAATTTTTGCCTCTTGGTTAAATTGCTTGAAGCTATTCCACTTCATTGGGTCTTCACTTTCCCATACATAATTTAAAAACTGATTGCCGAACATCCAAGTGGTTCCTGGATTATAATTTTGCGTATACTCGGTTGGCCTGATCACATTTTCACTAACCTTTATATAATGCCTGCCTTCAATCCCGTAGTTCAATAAATTATTTAAGTAAACATCTGTATGCAGCAGATTAATAAACATCATCGCTCGCGCTGGATCTTGTGAGGTCGAAGAGATAGCCAGCATTGACCCCGCGGTCTCTGACGTTGCTATCGTCTTCACATTTAACGGCAGCTGCGCAAGCTTTCCGATCATACCCGTCTGAATCGCCAGCTCTTCACTTTTGCCGGGCTTCAATGCGCCAGTTATTGAAAAAACATCGCCGAATCTCAGCGCCTCGCTGTTCATCGTCTGATTCGTAGCCGCATCTTTATTAATGTACCCTTTTTGAAAAAACTTGCGTGTAATGTGCAGTGTATCTATATAACGGCCCACTTCATAAGCAGGCAAAACCTTAGTGCTTTCTCCATCCTTCAAAATGACCCCAGGAATCGATGTATCTCCTAATGCATCAAAATTCCCAATGTAATGTGTATTAAACGATTCCCCCATCTTCAGATAAAGGGGTGTGATCTCCGGCTTTTTCTCTCGGACAATCTGATAAACCTCATCTAAGTCTTCTATACTTTTCACTTTAGTCATATCTATTCCAAGCTCTTCAGCTATATCCGCGCGATAGATAATGCCTCCCTGCGCAGCAAGCTCCTTGTTTGTTGGAACGGCATAATTATGTCCCTCAATCTTGGCGCCTGCCAGAAATACAGGGTCAAGCGATTGCAAAATGCCTTGGCCATACTGATCTAAAAGCTCATCAACGACTAAGAAAGCACCTTTTGACACATTAATCGCGTGTTTATTCCATTGCGCTGTAAATAAAATATCAATCTTTTCACGTGATGCGATCATCAGATTGACTTTATCGTCCCACGGTCCCCAGTCAATTGGAATGAGGTCTATTTTTGCATTTATTTTCGTTAATAAGTAGTCATTCATAGCCGCTTCTATTTCTTCTTCATCTTTCTGCGGTGCACCTGTATATACAAACTTAAGCGTGTACGCTTTTAATTGATGAATGTCAGAGTTATCGGCTTCATCCATTTCTCCTGAATCTATTGAAACGCTTTCATTATTGATTTCAAGTTGGCTCTTGGCTTCACTATTGCTCCATGCCGGTTCTGTGCCTGACTCATTTGAACAAGCTATAACTAGAAAGAAGCAGGTCAGCAGGAGCATCCTTGCACGCATCAAATGGTACATCGATCGAGTCATACCCGCATAGCCCCCTACTGCATGGATGAATTGCATTTGTTAGCTTAATTGTAAGGAATACACAAAAAATTGCAAGCAAGAAAAACCCGCGCCTTTAGAAGGCGCGGGTTTCATTGATCGTAACAACAGGTTGTTTACTTGCTGGCTAGGAACGCATCAAATTGCTTTTGTTTCTCCGCAACCACTTTATCAACGCCTGCTTCCTTCAATTTCTTATCATATTCAGCTAACGTTTTATCGACGTCGACCGAGCCTGTTTCAAGCGCTCTTTGATATTGACGGATTACGTTTGCCAATGCTCCAACTTCCGATTTCACTGGCTCGCTGTCGAATACGAAACCAAGGCCTGGAGAAACCTTCGCATTTTGGTTGAACTCTTTAAATTTAGCCCACTTATCTGGGTCCTCTGTATTCCAAACATAGTTCAAGAACTGACTGCCGAACATCCAAGCCGAGCCTGGGTTATAGTTAGCAGTATTTCCTGTAGCTGTTATGATTTCTCCACTGCGTGTATAATGGTCGCCTTCAATACCGAAGTTAAGCAAGTTATTGATTTCCTTGTCAGTATGAAGCAAATTAATCAACATCATCGCACGGTCTGGATCCTTAGAAGTGGAAGAGATACCTAGCATCGAACCAGCAGTTTCAGATGTGGCGACTGTTTTTTCTGTCATCATGATTTGAGCAAGCTTCCCAGTCAGGTTAGAAGCGCTTGCAATCTCTGCGTCCTTGCCTGGTTTCATTGGCTCAATTGTAGAGAATACATTGCCTGCCTTCCAAGCGTCTGCTGAAGCAACTTGTGTAGTCGCAGCATCTGCATTAATGTAGCCTTTCTTGAAATAGTCACGAGTCAGATTTAAATATTGCTTGTAGCGATCAAGCTGCTCCATAGGCATCACTTTAGTATCGTCTTTATCTTTAAGAATGGCGCCAGGAATCGTTGAATCGCCCAAGAAGTCGTAATTTGCGAAGAAGTGCGAGTTGAAAGCGCCTGCCGTTGTATACAGCGGAATTAATTCCGGCTTTTTCTCCTTAACGACTGCATATACAGCATCAAGATCTTCTGGTGTTTTCACATTGCTCATATCAATGCCGAGCTCATCGGTAACATCTTTGCGGTAGACGATCCCGCCAGCAGCCGCGAGTTCCTTGTTCGTTGGAACACCGTAGTTTTTGCCGCTAATTTTTGCCCCTTCCAGAAACGCAGGGTCTAATGAATCTTTAATGCCTTGACCGTATTTATCAATCAGGTCACCTAGATCCAGAAATGCGCCTTTGGCAACATATTTAGCATGACCATTCCACTGCGCCGTGAACACAATGTCCACTTCTTCCCTCGAAGCAACCATCAAATTGATTTTATCATCCCATGCGCCCCAATCAATTGGCCTGAGATCAATCGTTGCGTTGATTTTTTCAGTAAGCAGCTTGTTGAGTGCTTCTTCTACTTTTTTCTCATCCGTTTGCGGTGTGCCAGGATATACGAGAGAAATCTGATATGGCTTCAAATCTGATGCTGGCGGCTCTTCATCCTTAGTGGCTGGTTTATCCGTTTCGGCAGCTGGCGCTTTTGTTGGCTCTGCGTTGTTTTTCCCGTTGTTTCCTGAACATGCGGATACAATCAGTACGATGGACATCAGCATGAGAAGAAGCATCGATGTTTTTTGTTTAACTTGCTTCATAGCGGGTGGACCTCCCTCAAAAATTTGGATTATATGCTAAATCGGCGTTGCCGATTACAGCCGTATGATTGCTGATAGCCATGAATTCAACCTTTTACAGCGCCGACAGTCAGCCCTTTTACAAAATATTTTTGAAAGAACGGATATGCAAAAATGATAGGACCGATTCCAACAACAACCATTGCCATACGAACCGTCTCGCTCGGAAACTTAAAGGTGCCTCCAGCCGCAATAATAGCCGCCGCCGCCGTACTGTTATTAGCTAAAAACTGAATGTTCAGCATCGTCTTATACATGAGGTATTGAACAGTTATGTTCGATTCCTTCGTAATGAACACAAGGCTGAGGAACCAATCATTCCAATACGTTAACGTCTGAAAGAGTGCTACTGTGGCAAGTACCGGAAGCGATAACGGCAAAACAATTTTGAAAAAGATCGTCAGCTCTCCTGCTCCATCAATTTTTGCAGACTCCAGAATGGCAACAGGAATGGTCGTTTGGAAAAACGTTCGAATGATTAGAACAAAAAACGCAGCCACTAAAAGCGGTACAATAAGAGCCATTATCGTATCCTTCAAATCGAGCATTTGAACATATACGAGATACCAGGGAACTAAGCCCCCTGAGAAAAGCATCGTAAAAAATACGAAGAAGGTAAAAAACTTGGCATGAGGAAAATCTGATCTGGATATTGGATAAGCATACAGCGCCATGATCATTAAGCTAAGTGAAGTTCCGACAATCGTTACAAAGATAGAGATACCATAGGATCGAAAAATTTGGGTCGCATCCTTAAATAGGAACTGGTACGCTGCCAAATCAAACTTTGATGGAATAAATTGATACCCTTCCCTGACAACTGTACTTTCATCGGAGATCGAAACCATAATAATTAAAATGAGCGGCACGATACAAAGCAACGAATACACTATAAAAAATATATTGATGCCTAGAGAAGCCGGAAGTGATAATTGGTTTTTGATATTAGATCCGGAAGGTATTTTCTCAATCTCAGCTGCTTCCATAGGATCACCTCCAAACAAAATTTTCGTAAATATCCTTCGATTGCACGACTCTAAAACAACGCATTATCTTTATTAATTCGGCGGACCACCCAATTCGAGAAAAATACTAATGCGAAGCCGATTACGGATTGCAGCAACCCTGCCGCTGAGGATAAGCCAATATCACCAACCGTTAGGAATGTGCGATAAACATAGGTGTCGATAACATTCGTTACCGGGAACAACACACCCGATTCCCTTGGCACTTGGAAAAACAAACCGAAATCCGCGTTAAATATTTTTCCGATCTGCAACAGCGTCATAATCGTAATGATCGGYATGATGAGCGGGATCGTAATACTCGTCATTTGCTTCCACTTGCTTGCTCCGTCTATGGTTGCAGCTTCGTAATACTCATCATCTATGCCAATGATGGCTGCCATATAAATGACGGTAAAGTACCCCATGCTTTTCCAGGTGTTAACGATTGGCAAAATGTAAGGCCATACCTCCTGCGTGAAATACCATTGAACCTGTTCAAGTCCAAGCGCCGGCAGCAGCGAAGTGTTCAAATACCCATGCTGATCGCTCAAGAAGCCATAGACCAAATAACTAATGACGACCATCGATAAAAAGTAGGGCAGGAACATAATCGTTTGATGAAGCTTAGCGAGAAAACGGCTTCTGATTTCATTAAGCATGATTGCAAAAGAGAGCGGGAATACCAAGTTCAATACGATAAAACCTGAGTTGTACAGCAGCGTATTCCTTGTAATGATCCAAGCGTCTGACGTTTTGAACAAATACTCAAAATTTCTTAACCCGCTCCAGGCGCTTCCAAATATTCCATCCGCGTAATTAATGTTTTTGAACGCAATTATGATTCCGAACATCGGAATGTAATTGTTCAGCAGCAGCAATACGATGGCTGGCAGCATCATTAGGTAGAACATCCAATACTTGCGAAAAATACGGAGTTGAGACATTTTTTTCATTGAACTCTTCGGAATATAGGCAGCTGTTGTTATCGCTTCCGACGTATGTTTCGCCAACGCCTTCCCCCTCCTCTTTCTAAAACTCTTGTGTTTCATCTAGGTATAATTGTATAAAAAAAAGACGCCGACATCTGTCGGCGCCGTGACCATATTAACGGTACAGTGACTTTTCAATCATACATCCTGAAAGTTTTTACGATACTCTTGCGGTGTAAGCCCTGTCGTTTTCTTAAACAGCTTAGAAAAGTGCGAGAAATTACTATATCCCACGTTTATGGCAATATCACTTATTCGGTTATTTGTTTTTTCAAGCTCGATTCTCGCTTTAGCTATACGCATTCGAACCAAATAATCCGTTAACGAGTAACCCGTTTCCC
>NZ_JBFRDK010000108.1:0-22683 GCF_052113545.1 Paenibacillus sp. TAF43_2 | reverse complement strand
GGCTCGTTTATTTCACCTTCGATTGTCAGGCGTGGAGATTTGCTTCTGGCGGTTACTGCTTCAGGCGCAAGCCCGGCGTTGTCTCAGCAAATAAAGAAAGAGCTTGCAGCGCTTTATGGCCCGGAATACGAAGAAATAACGATAGTATTGCGACGCTTTCGGGAGAAAGTGTTAAACAGCTTGCTTGATGAACAGGAGAGACAATCCGTGCTGAAGCTTGCGGCCGAAGAGGCAGCGACGCTAAAGCGGATCAATATTGATATGGATGAATGGCTGCAAAGCCTGCTTCATCGGATAGACAGGGGGCTTACATAATGGCAACAACTAACCAAGGACAACGAATTATCGTCGTAGGAACAAGGCAAAGCGCACTTGCGCTTACACAAACGGGACAAGTGATCGATGAACTGACACGCATAAGTGAGAAGCATGGGTTTGATTATAAGTTTGAAGTGAAAAAAATAGTAACAAAAGGTGATCGCATACTTGATGTTACGCTGTCTAAAGTAGGTGGAAAAGGGCTGTTCGTTAAGGAAATCGAACAAGCACTTGCAGACGGTGTAATTGATTTGGCCGTTCACAGCATGAAGGACATGCCTTATGAGCTTCCGGAAGGGTTAATAAATGGAGCGATTCCAAGACGCGTCGATCCGAGAGATTGCCTTATCACTCGCGAAGGCGGCGGATTGTCTGAATTGCCGCTAGGTGCGAGAGTGGGAACGAGCAGCCTGCGCAGATCCTGCCAGCTTAAAAACGCGAGACCTGATCTTCAGCTTGAGTCTATAAGGGGCAATATAGATTCCCGTATTCGTAAATTAGAAACCGAAGGTTTCGATGCGGTTGTGCTTGCTGCAGCTGGTCTGAAGCGCATGGGATGGGAAGATCGCATATCTGCGAACATTCCTGTTGATGTATGCTTGCCTGCTGTAGGACAAGGCGCACTTGGCATTGAATGCCGGGAGAATGATGAACAAGTTCGAGAGCTGCTTTCCCTTCTTAACGATAATGAAACCGAGGTTACGGTACGAGCTGAGCGAAGCTTCCTTGGTTCACTGAATGGTGGATGCCAGGTGCCGATAGGCGCATATTGCACATTAGGTGATGAGCTCCCGGGCCAAAGCGGGAAACATGAGCTTATCCTGACGGGCATGGTCGGATCGCCGGACGGAGCTACGCTGTTGAAAGAAGTGATGAAGGGAATTGATCCTGAACAGCTTGGCCGTGATGTTGCAGATGCACTCATTGCACGCGGCGCAGACCGTATTTTAGCTGAAATTGGGGGATGACGGGCTTGGACAAGGGGAAGGTATATTTAGTTGGCGCCGGACCGGGAGATCCGAAGCTGATTACGGTGCGCGGACTGCAATGCTTGGAGGAATGTGAGGTTGTCGTTTACGATCGCTTGGCAAGCCCGAGATTGCTCCGGTACGTGAAGCCGGGAGCGGAGAGAATCTACGTCGGCAAGCTGCCAGACCGTCATACGATGAAGCAGGAGGAAATCAATCAGCTTCTTGTCGATTTGGCGCTGCAAGGCAAGATCGTTACTCGTCTGAAAGGCGGAGACCCTACGATTTTTGGACGAGTTGGAGAAGAAGCCGAGCTTCTTTATGATAACGGAATCGAGTTCGAAATCGTGCCAGGCATTACCTCGGCAATCGCTGTTCCCGCTTACGCAGGCATTCCAGTCACACATCGTGATATGGCATCATCCTTGTCCATTATTACGGGTCATGAGAGTCCGGATAAGCTTGACCGCTCCATTCATTGGGATAAAGTAACGAATGCTACGGGAACCCTAATTTTTCTAATGGGTGTCGCCAAAATAGGATATATTTCTGATCAGCTCATGAAGCATGGCAAGCCGCCGCAAACGCCAGTTGCACTTATTCGCTGGGGAACGAGAGTTGAACAGCGTACCATTGTTGGTACGCTGGAAACCATTGAGGGGATTGTCAAAGCAGCGAATTTTCAGCCGCCTGCCGTCATTGTGGTAGGCGACGTTGTACTGCAGAGAGAGAAGCTGAAATGGTATGAGAACAAGCCGCTATTTGGCTTGCGTATACTAGTTACACGAGCTAGAGCACAGGCAAGCGAGCTAGCTGAACAGATTGAAACGCTTGGCGGGGAGCCTTGCGAGTTTCCAGTCATTGAAACGATTGAACCAACGGATCCCGTTGTTGTAGCTAACTTGAAGGTACAGTTGGAGCAGGCAGAGCAATATGAGTGGCTAATGTTTACGAGCGTAAACGGCGTGGAGTACTTTTTTGGATGGCTGCGTAAATTAAATATCGATATTAGGAGATTTTTTGGTGCTAGAATTGCAGCAGTTGGTCCTAAGACAGCTGAGGCGCTTGCAAAGCGCGGCTTAGTGGTTGATGAGCTGCCAGTGAAGTTCCATGCGGAAGGCTTGCTGGACAAGCTGGCGCCGCAGCTGAAGGCTGGAGAGCGAGTGCTGCTGCCTCGAGGAGATCTTGCACGCGAGGTATTGCCCCGTGAACTGAAGGCAATGGGACTTGTGCCAACGGAAATCGATGTTTATGAAACGGTCATTGTCGATGAGCAGGATGAGCTTGCCCTCGAATGGATTCGCGAAAAAGAAATTCACATGATTACATTCACTAGTTCATCGACGGTGACCAATTTGCTTGAGGTATTGAGACGCAAGGGCATTTCAGATCCAGTACAACTATTAGCGGACATTCCCATTGCGAGTATTGGCCCGCTTACAACGAAGACTGCAGTAGAAGCAGGCTTGAAGGTTACTATTGAGCCAGAGGATTCAACGCTGGATAGCATGCTTAAAGCAATCGTTGATTATCAGCAAAAACAACTTGCTAAGCTAGTCGAGGARGAATACTAAGTGATGAGTTTCCCAACAGTAAGAAATCGCAGATTACGCAAAACGTCTGCTCTTCGGAGCATGGTAAGAGAAACCGTGCTGAGTGTAAATGATTTCATATATCCAATCTTCGTTACGCATGGTGTAAATATAAAAGAGGAAATTCCATCTATGCCGGGTGTATACCATCTGTCGATGGATCTTTTGGAGCAGGAGATTCGTGAAGTGGTGGCTTGCGGCATTCAATCGGTGCTGCTGTTCGGCCTTCCGGAATATAAAGATGCTTTAGGGTCTTCGGCTTATGATGCGAACGGTATCGTTCAACAAGCGATAAAAGCAGTGAAGAAGTGGGCGCCGGAGCTTGTTGTTGTCGCTGATACTTGTTTATGCCAATTTACCGACCACGGTCATTGCGGCATCGTACATTTGCATGAGGAAACAGGCGTAGCGGAAGTGGATAATGACTCCTCGCTTGATCTGCTCGTACAAACGGCGGTATCGCAAGCGGAAGCAGGAGCAGACATTATCGCACCTTCCAATATGATGGACGGCTTTGTGCTTGCTATTCGTGAAGGGCTAGATGATGCTGGCTTTAGTGACGTTCCAATTATGTCTTACTCTGTTAAATTTTCTTCGGCTTACTACGGCCCTTTCCGTGATGCCGCACATTCGGCTCCGCAATTCGGCGACCGCAAAACATACCAGATGGATCCAGCTAACGTGCGCGAGGCGCTTCGCGAAGCAGAGTCAGATATTGCTGAGGGCGCCGATATGCTAATGGTCAAGCCTGCTCTAGCTTACTTGGATATTTTGAGACTGCTTAAGGATAAATATAATTTACCGGTTGTCGCTTATAACGTAAGCGCAGAATACTCGATGGTGAAAGCCGCTGCAGCTAATGGCTGGATTGATGAGCAATCGATCGTTCTTGAAACCTTGCTAGGCATGAAGCGTGCTGGTGCTGATCTCATTATTACGTACCACGCAAAGGATGCGGCACGTTGGTTGAAGGGAGAGGGGTAAGCAGATGAGTGAACAGTCGAACCTTAGAAATGATGCGCGCTCAGTAGAAGCTTTCGAAAGAGCGAAAAAAGTAATGCCAGGCGGTGTAAACAGCCCGGTTAGAGCATTCAAATCAGTGGGCTTGAACCCTGTCTATATGGAGCGGGGGGAAGGCAGCCGCATTTATGATATCGATGGCAACAGCTATATCGATTATGTAGCATCATGGGGCCCTCTCATTATGGGTCATGCCCATCCTGAAGTTATCGAAGCGATTAAACGTACAGCAGAGAAGGGGACAAGCTTCGGCGCCCCAACAGAGCTTGAAACATTGATGGCTGAGCTTGTTTGCGAGCGAGTACCTTCAGTTGATATCGTTCGCATGGTTAACTCCGGTACGGAAGCGACGATGAGCGCCATTCGGCTTGCTCGGGGTTATACGAAACGAAGCAGGATTTTGAAATTCGAAGGCTCATATCATGGTCATGCGGATAGCTTGCTCATTAAAGCAGGCTCAGGTGTTGCGACGCTTGGCTTGCCTGACAGCCCGGGTGTACCGGAGCATGTAGCTTCGCATACGATTACGGTACCATACAACGATATTGAATCAGTAAAGCTTGCTTTCGAAAAATTTGGTGAGGAAATTGCTTGTGTCATCGTTGAACCGGTAGCTGGCAACATGGGCGTTGTTCCGCCATTGCCTGGTTTCTTGCAAGGATTGCGCGACATTACAACGCAGTACGGTACGGTTCTTATTTTTGACGAGGTAATGACGGGCTTCCGTGTTGGTTATAACTGCGCGCAGGGACTTTACGGTATTACGCCAGACCTTACTTGCTTCGGCAAAGTAATTGGCGGCGGATTGCCAGTCGGTGCATACGGCGGCAAACGGGAGCTTATGGAGATGATTGCACCGAGCGGACCTATCTATCAAGCGGGAACCTTATCAGGCAATCCGCTTGCGATGGCGGCAGGTTATGCAACATTGAATCTGCTAACCCCTGAAGTGTATGAGCATATGGAGCGTCAAGCAGTTAGGCTGCAGCTTGGTTTTGAAGCGAATGCGCGCAAACATGGCATTGCAAATACGATTAACCGTGTTGGATCGATGGTTTGTCCGTTCTTCACGGATACGTTTGTCATCAATTTCGAAACGGCAAAAACATCCGATCTAGAGCGCTTTAAGGCTTATTTTGCGGCGATGCTTGATTTGGGTGTAAGCATTGCTCCTTCACAATTTGAAGGCATGTTTGTTTCCGGGGTTCATTCGAATGAGGACATAGATGCGACAATCGAAGCGCATGATATTGCGTTTAGCCGCTTGTAATATCGCTGTATTTTGAAATGAAGGCAAGAGGCTCGTAAGGAAGCGAAGTTGTTTTTGCTTCGTTTACGATTGGGAGGAACGTTATATGATTGATGGTCAGATGAAGAGGAATGGACAATGGCTGGAGCTAGACTGGCTTGCTCTTGGCGCTGCGTCCTCTGATACCATTAATCCTGAATCGGAAAAGGATCCGGCGGCAACGCCGGAGCTTGCGCAGCCGCGGGCTGGCAGTCATCCGCACCTTGTGCGTCAGTGGCTGCTGGCCCGTTCCTTTTTTCCGCAGAAGTGGATTAATCGGTTGTTTTCAATTGGAGGCATTCAGTGGAACGGAGAGCAGCTGCAGCTGCTTGCTTTCCCGCCAGTAGATCCGCGCAGTGATGCTTCATATCGTCACCTGCGCAGGGATACTAAACTAAAAATGCCAGATGTGTTGTATGAAGACGATTTCTGCGTTGTATTTGACAAGCCTGCTGGCATGGCAGTGCATGGGTCATCTCCCGGTCAAAGCGGAACGCTGGATGAGGCGGCGGCATGGCATCTTTTGAGCCAAGGCGATCCGCTGAATATACGTCATATCCACAGGCTGGATGATGATACGTCTGGTCCCGTTTTATATGCAAAAAATGATTTGGCCCAGTGGAAGCTTGATGAGGCGATGAGAGCGAAAGCGATAGACAGACAATATATGGCTGTCGTTCAAGGCCGAATGTCAAAGCTTTCGGGTACAATCAATATGCCAATAGGGAAGGATCGACATCACCCGGCAAGGCGCAGAGTTTCAGAAAACGGCGATCTAGCAATTAGCCATTACGAGGTTGTGGCAGCAAATTCTCGATCGTCAATAATACGTGTAAAGCTTGAGACGGGACGAACGCATCAAATTCGGGTTCACTTAAGTCATATTGGACATCCGCTGCTTGGAGACGGTCTGTATGGAGGCAGCACAGCACAGTTGAAGCATCAAGCGCTGCATGGGGAAAAGCTTGTTTTTCCTCATCCTCTGACCGACTCGCTAATAGAAGCAGCCTCGCCTTGGCCTGAGTGGCTGATGCAGCTTTCAGAAGAGATGGAGTTCCGTTCAAAATGATAGTCATGCTCCTGCCCAACCTACCATATAGATAAGTAGTGAATGTAACGTTAGACCAAGCATTCAGTATGAGAGGGGAGGATTTAGGCGTGTCGGATCAAACGAACGGATTACGTTTTGATGTGTATGAGCGCGTCCACTTGCCCGATGATGTTGCGGCAATTGACGAGTTGGAGGAAATTGAGCTTGTTCCTCGTATTCAAGTTATCGATCAAGGGGACCATGCCGTGCTTAGAGGGCAGCTTCTGCTTAGCGGGGTATATAGGAGTCAAACTGATTCCGAAAACTCCCTGACGCTGGAGCACTGGATACCGGTCGAAATAACGCTGCCAATGAACCGCATATCACGGCTGGATGATATTTCGATTGAAATTGACAATTTTGACGTCGATCTTTTGTCTGCTCGCACATTGAACATTACGGGTGTTCTTTCTTTGCGCGGTATTTCTGCTCAGCCTATTCAGGAGCCGGAGGACATTTGGCGAGAAGAACCTTTTACTGTCATTCATCAACGGGAAGTTTATGATGAACGAGTCGTGGAAGCTTTTAATGGTCAAAATACCGCTAATGAACAATCGTACATAGCGGAAGAACTTGAGCTTGCTGCGCAAGAGGAGATTTCAAACGAGCAAAAAGCCGATGCATCGGATGAGCCTGAGGAAGCAACCGTAACCATCTCTTCCTCATCTTCAGGCGGAGGCTGGTCATCTTCGCAGTTATTCGCATCTCCTGCTCCGCAGGAAGAGGATGTGGAGAGCCAAGAAGATGAGAGAGAAATTCCACTATCTTCTCAGCAAACAAGCAACGAGGGCTGGTTAGCAACATCCTCGCCGTTTGCAAATGATTCCGCAGTGATTCCACCAGTTGAAGCAGCAAGCGAGCAAGTACTGGCGGAGGAACGTGAAGAGCCGGTACAAATCGATGTTCCAATAACTCCAATAGCTCCAATAGCTCCAGTAGCAGAGGCTTTCCCGCAGCAGAGTCCTGTTCCAGAGCAGGAAAAGCAGGAGCCGCGTATCGCAATTACAAACAAGCAGCCGCAAGAGGGTTCTGGTTTGGCAGGAGATGTCGGCATTCTCACGCTGCTTCAGACAAGTCGGCGTGAACAAGCAGCACGTCAGGCGGCAGAACAGGTAGTCGCTCAGCAGCGGGCAGATGAGGAAGCTAGAGTACAGGCTTCCGGCGATGAGATTGAGTGGAAAAACTTATTTCTGGGCAAACGCTCGGAAGATAAGGAATTTAAGAAAATTCGGATGTGTATTGTGCAGCGGGACGAGACGCTTGATGTCATCGCTACACGCTATAGCATGAATCCGAGAGAAATTGTAATGTATAACCGTTTGGACGACTCAAGTGTGTCGGAAGGACAGCTGTTATACATTCCATAGAGGCTTCTGTAACGAAAATGCCCTTATTGCTCATTAATTTGAGCGATAGGGGCATTTCTTGCTTCTGCCGAGGTTGACTCAAGTGAGCAACAAAGGTATGATAAAAGTATATATGTGTTATAACGACATTGATGGGGAATAGTAGGCAGCAAAGCCTTCAGAGAGTGGAACCGTTACGCTGAGAGGTTCTGCAGGAAGTGACTGCTACGAGTCGCCCCGGAGTTGCCTGAGCCAAGTAGGAGCAACCTGTGCTCTACCGAAGTCAGGCCGGCCGCAGCCGTTATCTGTTTGAGTGCCATGCGGATACATTTCGCGTGGAACAAAGGTGGTACCACGGAAGCTTAACCTTTCGTCCTTTATGATAAGGGCGGCAGGTTTTTTTTGTTTTTGTAGATCGATTTATGGAGGATGGACGAATGTCAGAAAATCAAACGACAACTGCAATGCCGACAACTTATGATCCTAAGGCAGCTGAGCAGAAATGGTACGATTACTGGATGCAGGGAAAATTTTTCGAGGCAGGCAAACGACCGGATGCACAGACGTATACGATTGTTATTCCGCCTCCTAACGTTACCGGAATGCTGCATATCGGGCATGCGTTAGATTTTACCCTACAAGATATTTTAATTAGAACGAAGCGTATGCAAGGATTCGACACGCTATGGGTGCCAGGAACTGACCATGCGGGCATCGCGACGCAAACAAGAGTTGAGCAGAAGCTGCGTGAGCAAGGAATTTCGCGCTACGACCTAGGTCGTGAAGCATTCCTAGAGAAAGTATGGGAGTGGAAGGATGAGTACGCAAGTACGATTCGCGATCAATGGTCGAAGATGGGACTTTCCCTCGATTATTCGAGAGAGCGGTTCACTTTGGATGAAGGCCTCTCCAAGGCTGTACGCGAGGTTTTTGTTAAGCTCTATGATAAGGGCTTGATCTATCGCGGCAAAAAAATCATCAACTGGGACCCTGCTGCCCGCACAGCTCTTTCAGATATTGAGGTAGAGCACAAGGAAATCAATGGTCATTTGTATCACTTGAAATATCCTCTTAAGGACGGTTCAGGCTTTATAACGGTTGCAACGACACGTCCAGAAACGATGCTCGGCGATACAGCTGTAGCGGTTCATCCAGAGGATGATCGTTACAAGCACTTGATTGGGCAAATGATCGTGCTTCCAGTCGTTGGGCGCGAAATTCCGATTATTGCAGATGAGTACGTCGATAAGGAATTTGGTTCAGGTGCCGTAAAAATTACGCCTGCACATGATCCAAATGACTTTGAAGTTGGCGAGCGCCACAGTCTGCCGCAAATCATTGTGATGGATGAGACAGGTACAATGAACGCTGAAGCTGGTCCTTATCAAGGTCTCGACCGTGCGGATTGCCGCAAGCAGCTCGTTAAGGATTTGCAGGAGCAAGGCGTATGCGTGGAAATCGAAGATCATGTGCATCAAGTTGGTCACAGTGAGCGTAGCGGCGCCGTTGTTGAGCCCTATTTGTCTACACAATGGTTCGTTGCTATGAAACCTCTAGCTGAGGCTGCAATCGCAGCTCAAAAGGCTGGCAAAGGTGTCAACTTCGTACCTGAGAGATTCGAGAAAATATATTTGCACTGGATCGAGAACGTACGCGATTGGTGTATTTCTAGGCAGCTATGGTGGGGTCACCGCATACCGGCTTGGTATGATGAGACGACAGGTGAAACACATGTATCCCGTGAGAATATGGAAGGCGATCACCTTACTCAAGATAATGACGTGCTTGATACGTGGTTCAGCTCCGCATTATGGCCGTTCTCAACACTAGGCTGGCCGGATGAAACGAATGACCTGAAACGTTATTACCCAACGGATGTACTCGTAACGGGTTATGACATCATTTATTTCTGGGTATCCCGAATGATCTTCACAGCTCTTGAGTTTACAGAGCAATCTCCGTTCAAGGATGTGCTGATGCACGGACTTGTTCGTGACTCCGAAGGACAAAAGATGTCCAAGTCGAAGGGCAATGGTGTCGATCCGCTTGAGGTTATCGAGAAATATGGTGCAGATGCTATGCGTTATATGATCTCGACAAGCAGCACGCCGGGGCAGGATTTGCGTTTCCGCTGGGAGAAGGTTGAGCAATCGCGCAACTTTGCGAACAAAATTTGGAATGCATCACGCTTCGCGCTGATGAATCTTGAAGGGGTTGAAGCAGCTGATATTGATATCACTGTTAATCTCGGAACAGCGGATCGCTGGATTTTGCATCGCCTGAATGAAACGGTTCGTGATGTAACTCGATTAATTGACAGCTATGAGTTCGGTGAAACTGGACGTCTATTGTATAATTTCATTTGGGACGATCTTTGCGACTGGTACATTGAATTCGCTAAGCTTAGCCTTTACAGCACGGATGAAGCAGCTAAAAAAGCTACGCAATCGGTACTTGCTTATGTGCTAGACCGTACGCAGCGTCTTATTCACCCGTTCATGCCATATATCAGCGAAGAGATTTGGCAGCATCTGCCTCATGTTGGCGATACGATCACTTTGGCAGAATGGCCGGTTTATGATACTGCGCTTGAAGCGCCGGACGCTGTGAAAGAGATGGAGCTTCTGATGGAGATGATCCGTTCAGTTCGTAATATCCGAGCAGAAGTAAATGTTCCGATGAGCAAAAAGATTGAAATGCTAATTAAGCCTGCTAGCGAGGCTGAGGCTGCTATTATGTCCCGCAACGAAGAATTTATTAAACGTTTCTGCGGTACGTCAAGTTTGGAGACTGGCCTCCACATTAGTGCGCCGGACAAAGCAATGACTGCGATTTTAACTGGTGCTGAGATTTATTTGCCGCTTGCCGGCTTAATCGATATTGCTCAGGAGATTGCTCGTTTAGAGAAGGAACATCAGCATTTGAATACCGAGGTAGAGCGGATTGAGAAGAAGCTCAGCAATGAAGGCTTTGTGGCAAAAGCGCCAGCTAAGGTTATCGATGAAGAACGCGCCAAAATGAACGATTATGCAGACAAACGCGACAAGGTACTAGCTAGAATTGCGGAATTGCGCGGATAACGCTGCAAAACGGAAGAAGGACGATTAGTATGACAGATCAACAAATAGAGCAGCGGCCTGCAGGGCCGCTGCAATCCTACCGGGAAGCGGTAGATTGGATTACTGGGCTAATTCCATTCGGTATTCGTCCAGGTCTTGATCGGATCGAGCAATTGATGGAACGGCTGGATAACCCGCATCGCAGATTAAAGTTTATCCACATTGCCGGGACAAATGGGAAAGGGTCTACTTGTGCCTATTTGACGAGCGTTTTGCTGCGCGGCGGATATGATGTAGGCACATTTACATCGCCATATATAACGAAGTTTACGAATCGTTTTCAATATAACGGGATCGATATCGAAGAAGAGACTCTGCTTAGACTTGCCAATGAGCTAAAACCTCATGTTGATGAGCTTGCTCAGACAGAACTTGGCTCGCCTACGATGTTTGAAGTATCAACAGCGCTGGCTATTCTTTTTTATGCGAAGGTCACTTACCCCGATTATGTCGTGTGGGAGACAGGACTTGGCGGCAGGCTTGATGTGACGAATATCGTTCAACCGGTTGTTTCCGTCATTACGAATATTGGCCATGACCATATGGATAAACTCGGTGATACGATTGCTGCAGTTGCGAGCGAAAAAGCTGGCATTATTAAAGCAGGAATACCTGTCATTAGTGCGGTTACTCAGCCAGAGGCAATTGAGGTTATTAAGCAAGCAGCTGAAGGCAAAAAAAGCACGCTTTATTTGTTAGGCGAACAGTTCCATGAAACGGCAATCTCGGTTCGCGAGAATGAGCAAACTTTCCGCTTCGACAATTTATTCCGCAGCATCGAGCCTTTGACAATCACGCTTAATGGTGCCCATCAACGGACGAATGCAGCGGTTGCCGTCATGACGCTTGAGATACTTCGCCAATATAATGCACTGGTCATCGAAGATGATGTACTGGCGGAAGGACTTCAAAAGGCAGCGTGGCCGGGACGACTTGAGATGGTTTCTGATCAGCCTCGTATTTTGGTCGATGGCGCACATAATCCAGAAGGTGCAGAGTCACTCGTGGACGCTTTGAAAAATACTTACAAATATGATCGGTTACATCTTATGATGGGTATGCTGGAGAATAAGAATCATCAGGATGTTCTTAAGCATATACTACCAATAGTGGATACGCTTATTGTGACCGAGCCTGACTATCGAATGAAAAAAGATGCCTCTGCTTTGGCTGATTTGGTACGTGAAATGCGTCAGCAACAGCCAGATCAGTACGCTTTCGAGCTTGTAGTGGAATCAAACTGGCAAGCAGCATTACAAAAACTACAACAGTTAACCGGGGAAACAGACCTTGGAGTCGTGACAGGCACGCTATATTTAATTGCTGACGTTCGCTCCCGCATTTTGTATGACTCGGATTCTGAAAAAGGTTGGTGAACCGTCTTTGAATACGGCAGAACACGTTCATTTCATCGGAATCGGCGGTTACGGAATGAGTGCCATTGCCCGCGTTATGCTGGAAATGGGCTATAAGGTGACCGGGTCCGATGTCGCACGTCAAGAATTAACAGAGAAGCTTGCAGCAAATGGTGCCAGCATTTATATCGGTCATCAGCCCGAGCATGTGAATGGAGCGGATTTGGTCGTATACTCTACGGCACTTTCCAAAGATAATGTTGAACGGAAAGCAGCTGAAGAGCTCAACATCCCAGTTTTGCATCGGTCGCAAATGCTGGCTAGATTGATGAACGCAGGCAAAGGAATCGCAGTAGCCGGCGCACATGGCAAGACGACGACCTCTTCAATGATCGCGCTTGTTATGGAATCTTGCGGTGCGGATCCAACCTATATTATCGGTGGCGAAATCGTTAATGTAGGTACAAACGCAAAAGCGGGCAAAGGTGAATACGTCGTAGCGGAAGCGGACGAGAGTGATGGTTCATTCCTTCATTATCACCCTACGCTTGCTATCGTGACGAATATTGAGCCGGATCATCTTGAAAATTATGATGGCGATTTCGGCAAGCTGAAGGCTGCTTATGTGCAGTTTTTGCAGCAGGTGAAAGCGGACGGCAAGGCGATTGTATGCGCGGATGACGAGACGGTTAACGAATTGATACCGCAAGTATATCAAGGCAATATGAATTCATCGCAGCTAGTGACTTATGGCATTGACGGCGATGCAGACTATAAAGCTCAAAATGTTGTACTTGGAGACCGGAAGGTAACCTTTACAATGACGCATAAAGGGGCATTGCTTGGAGATGTGGAGCTGTCTGTTCCAGGTCTTCATAATGTGTACAATGCAATGGCTACTATTATTACTTGTCTCGAAGCAGGCTTGTCCTTTGACAAAATTGCTGTTGCGATTCAATCATTTAGAGGCGCGAAACGCCGCTTCCAGGTGCTTGGGGAAGTTAATGACATATTGGTCATTGATGACTATGCGCATCATCCAACGGAGATCAGAGCGACAATCAGCGCTGCAAAAGCAACAGGTAAGCGTATTATTGCCGTGTTTCAACCACAGCGTTATACGCGGACGTTTTTCTTATTCGAGCAATTCAGCCGCGCATTCCCAGAGGCCGATGAGGTAATTATTACCGACATCTACTCGCCGGCAGGCGAACTGCAAATCGAAGGAGTAACATCCCGCAAGCTGGTGGAGCTGATCAAAAGCAACAGCAACGCGAACTCCGAGTATATTCCAACCAAAGAAGAAGTGCTTGCATACTTGACTGAGCGGGTCGCACCAGGCGATCTTGTTATCACCATGGGAGCAGGCGACATTTGGAAGGTAGCGGATTCGTTAGCGAAATCGTTAAAATCAAACCAATAAGCAGCTAATGCCCGGGATTCCATATCGGAATCACCGGGCATTTTGTATAAGCACGGGACTTTTCGTATGAAAGGCTCTAAATAAGCCTACATAAAATTAATTTCAATACTCGATGTAGGTAAATCCCACTAGCCCAACTCACAGTCCCCCAATTCAATGGCTTGTACTCACTACCTAATAAACCTCTCACTCTTTACCTCAATCATTCACTGATCTAATCAACCCACTTAAACTAGCACTAGCTCAATATCCTCATAATTCAACAACCCAATAACCTATGCTTTAAAAAGCCTCCACAGCCTCCCAGCGGGACGGAGTGCACTAAACCTCATAATCTACAATCAAAATTTACGGACCCTTAATAATCCGCGTACGGGTCTCAGAATACGCATCAAGATTTTATGAAACGCCGAGCATGTCAAAGCGGGACAGGCTTTTATTAGTCCAATTGCGAGTCTTAGTGGATGCAGCAAGGTATGAAGAAACTTCCAGCGGGTCCCGGAGGGACAAAGCGCTCCAACGCTGCATGAACTGTTGGACGCCGGATGTGGTTATACGTTAGTTGAGTTGCGGGTGTCCAGAGGGTGCAACCCTTGGGGCCCTCCCTTGGAAGGGAGGGTTTGGGTGGGTTCGAAAATCATTTAATCTTTTAATTTTAAAATTGAAGTTTGAAATTGTAATCTTATTAAACTATAAAATTAAAACCTTTGAAGGTTTGGTAGACAACCCTCTAAGGGCATGGGTCTAAATCTCTCAAATGTCTCATAGATTAATACTAGATGAAAGGGACAAGGAGTGGATCAAATGACTCAGAAAAACCGTATTACTTATCGTTTTGACCGTAATGGCAATGGACAGTCCGTTAACGAAGAAAGCCGCAGCAATGACAATCAACAAGAGGCTCTCGATCATAAAGCAGCATCACCCAACAACTCTAATAACAATGCGAATAAAATGATTTCCAAGAAAGTTGTTCCTCTATACCCATCTACAGATAAGCATTCCGTAAGCGAAGTGAGTCCATGGAACAGTCCGTTCCAAGAGGATATTGGCGCATTGGAGCAGCTTATTAGAGATGCTGATTCGAAGCCAGTATCCGCTCCAAAGCAGGCTCAGCCCAATCCTCCAAAAGAGAAGAAAAAAACGATAAAACCAACTTTTATGGATGATCCCTATGAGCAGCCTGAGGATCAACAGGCATATGCGGAAAGGTATTCAGATAGGGAATACATGCAGGAGCCGATTCAAGCGTATGAGGAAGAGTTCGTAGAAGACGAAATCAGTATAAAAAGAGTGAACTATGCACGAATGAAACGTAAGGCGGGAGCGCCATCATGGTTTAATGTGTTTTTGTCAGTGACGGCTGCGCTAGCTACTGGAGCGCTGTTTGGTTATTTATTGTTGTCATTGTTTACGGGGGCAAGCATTTGGCCTGGAGGAGCTGGCAATAAGCCTGACTCAGTGCCCGTGATTGGTGATTCTGTCCAAGAAGGAACAGGCAAAGAACCGGTTGCAGGTGTTGGTGAGGAAAGCAAGGAAGCGGGAGTTGAAAATAAAAATGACCCTGCAGCAAAACCAGATTCGAATACTGCGATGGCTGCACTTAAGGGGCTGGATCGTTCTTATTATTTGCTGCAATTTGGCGTGTTTAGCAATACAGAGGGCAGGGATGCCGCAATGGCGCAATTGGCTGAGAAAGGGCTTGCTGGCGCTGCTATGACAAGTGCTGCTGATTATCGCGTATATGTTGGCATGGGTATAGATCGAAAAGGAGCTCAGGTTATTCGGAATATGATGCCGGAAATCGATCTTTATATCAAAGAAGTAAATATAGTAAATCCAGGAAAAATACCGTTTAAAGGCGATCAAAAAGCAGCACAATCTTTCTTCGATCAAACGGCTGTAGTCGTCCAAATGTTGGATGAATTAACAGTAGCCCAGCTGGAACAGCCGACCTTATCGCCGCTTGGCGATAATGCAGCAAATTCGTGGAAAGCCGAGCATCAAAAATGGACAGAAAACGCGGAAACGCTGCGAATAGGTATAGTAGATGCGGAAGGTAAGGCATATTTGGATAAAATCAATCAAGCGATGAATGCGGCAGCAAAGACGATGGCAGAGTACGATAAAAAGCCTTCTCAAGCACAATTGTGGAAGACACAAGCGGAAGTTATGGAAGTGATCATTACGCAAAAAGAATGGTTTGAGAAGATCAGCGCATTGTAAACGAATAGGTTCATGCGTATAATAGTCTTAGGTGTCATTTCATGGCGAGAGGCGTTGAAAGATGAAGAAAAACGGCTGGATTCTTCTCATTTTTATCATATTTGGATTGTTGGCTGGTGCTCTAGTAGCGCGATGGCTGACTCCAGTTCCAGGCATCTCTTTTTTAACGAAACCAATCGAAACATCATGGTCACCTGCTGTCGATCTATATGTGCTCAGTTTCAACCTAACGCTTCATCTGCAATTCAGCTTGTTTAGCTTGATTGGAGCCGTAATTGCAATATGGTTATACCGCAAAATGTAGAGCAGCAGACATTGACGCATGAAGGAAAGCATGAAGGAGCGCAGCATTCAATTTATGGAATATAAAAAATTACGCAACGAAGCGATTAGCCAGCTCGTACTGGCCTCTTCGTCACCGCGCCGGAAGGAACTGGTCGCATCGCTGGACCTTTCTTTGCCGGTTTATATTTTGTCTACTGATACAGATGAAACGATTGAAGCAGGCTGGTCGCCATCGGAAGTTGTAGAGCAGCTCAGCCTGCGCAAAGCAAAAGCAGCTATACCCCTGCTGCAACAAAAGCAGGAGGTACCAACGTCTTTAATTATTGGTGCGGACACCATTGTCGTGCTTGACGGAGATGTGCTTGGAAAGCCTGCTGACGACGAAGAGGCAAAGTCTATGCTTAGACGCCTTCAAGGCCGCTCCCATGAAGTGTATTCAGGAGTTGCTTGTGTTCTCTCTGCAAGCGGGGAAGCATTGGTTGCCCATCGCAAAACGAAGGTAATGATGAAGCCGCTTAGCGAGGATCAAATTGCTAGGTACGTTGCTACCGGCGAGCCGAGGGACAAGGCGGGCTCTTATGGCATACAAGGACTTGGAGCGACGATTGTAGAGCAAATTGACGGCTGTTATTTTAATGTCGTTGGCTTGCCGTTATCGCTTCTCTCAGACATGCTCGCTTCCTATGACATTGCTGTTTTTTAAAAGGCAACTTAATTGATTTCAATCGGATTTTTTTTCTTGAATGTGGCAGGATATGAATAATTCATTTTTTTGAAGAGGCGGGATTGGGACATGTTGCCGCAACCTATGATTTTGCGTGAAGTCCCCCATGAAGAACGTCCAAGAGAGCGCATGATGAAATATGGGGCAGAAGCACTTAGCCATACCGAATTGTTAGCCATACTGCTGCGCACAGGTACGAAGCGGCAATCCGCCGTACATTTGGCAGGAGCGGTTCTTAAGCAATGCGGCAGCCTGCGTAATTTAATGGATATGAGCATGGAACAATTAACAGCCATTCGAGGAATTGGACCGGCAAAGGCGATTCAGCTTCGTGCTGGCATTGAACTGGGAAGAAGAATTTCCCGGAGTCAGCTTGGTGAGACGGTTATTGTGCGCAAGCCGCAGGATGCTGCGGAATATGTGATGGAAGAGCTCCGCTATTTGAAGAAGGAGCACTTCGTATGTTTGTTTTTAAACACAAAAAACCATATTATTGCCCGCGAAACCTTATCTGTCGGTACGCTTAATGCATCGCTAGTACATCCTCGAGAAGTATTTCGTGCAGCTATTTCACGTAACAGCGCATCTATCATTTGTGTTCATAATCACCCAAGCGGCGATCCTACGCCAAGCCCGGAAGACATTGCATTAACGGGACGTCTAGCGGAAGCTGGACAGCTAGTCGGAATAGAAGTTCTTGACCATTTGGTAATCGGTGACGGAAGATTCGTAAGTTTGAAGGAACAAGGTCATATGTAATATAATAAAGTGATGTGGCAATTAGAAGGGAGCAAGAACATGTTTGGTGGTTTTTCGAAAGATTTGGGTATTGATTTAGGAACAGCGAATACGTTGGTATTCGTCAAGGGAAAAGGAATTGTGGTAAGGGAGCCTTCTGTGGTGGCCCTTCGTACAGATACAAAAACAATTGAAGCAGTAGGCGAGCAAGCCAAAAAAATGATCGGTAGAACGCCTGGCAACATTCGTGCTGTTCGTCCGATGAAAGATGGCGTTATCGCTGATTTTGAAACGACTGCTACGATGATTAAATATTTTATTCGCCAAGCCCAGAAGCAGCGTTCTTTATTTCCTCGTCATCCAAACGTTATGGTTTGTGTGCCGTCAGGCATTACAGCGGTTGAGAAACGCGCAGTCGAGGATGCGACTAAGCAAGCTGGAGCTCGTGAGGCCTACACGATTGAAGAACCATTCGCAGCAGCGATTGGCGCTGATTTGCCTGTATGGGAGCCGACAGGCAGCATGGTAGTTGATATTGGCGGAGGTACAACAGAGGTTGCTGTTATTTCATTAGGCGGAATCGTTACGGCGAGATCCATTCGTGTAGCTGGCGACGAGATGGATGAAGCGGTTATTCAATATATTAAAAGACAATACAATCTCATGATCGGGGAACGTACATCCGAGCAGCTGAAGATGGAAATTGGTTCAGCGCTTCCACTGGATCGTCCGGAAACGATTGAAATTCGTGGACGCGATCTCGTATCGGGATTGCCTAAGACACTAGCGATTACATCCGATGAGATTACAGAAGCATTAGCAGATACCGTTAATGCCATTGTTGACGCGGTGAAAGTAACGCTGGAGAAATGCCCGCCGGAGTTGTCTGCGGACATTATGGACCGGGGTATCGTCCTCACAGGCGGCGGCGCCTTGCTGCGCAACCTGGACAAGCTGCTTCAAAGAGAGACAGGCATGCCGGTTATTGTTGCCGACAATCCGCTTGATTGTGTTGCGATCGGTACTGGCCGCTCGCTCGATAATATTCATTTATTTAAAGCAAGAAGCTCATCTCGTTCGAGACGCTAAGTTAGGTCCGATGGGGAAACGGATATGAAATGGGCAGGTGGTCGAGCTGTTTAAGCTAATGAGAAATAAGCGTATGTTTATGCTTATGATCGGGTTTATTTTATTCATAGCGGTCATCGGCTTCTCGCTAAGCGACCGCAAGGAATTATCGTGGCCGGAGAAATTTTTGAAGGATTCGGCAGCATACGTGCAGCAATGGTTCTACAAGCCCGCTGGTTATATAGCGGGCTTCTTCGAGGATATTAGTAATTTACGTACGATTTATGAAGAAAATGAGCAGCTGCGCCTTACAGCTGCAGCTTATTCTCGTGACAAGATTAATTACAATTTCGTAGAAAAAGAGAATGAACGTTTAAAGGCAGAACTCTCGTTCACACAGCGTCAGAAAGAGATGTACAATTATAATTATTTGATCGCACAGGTTGTATCGATCAGCAACGATGCGAATAACCGCACGATGACGATTAACCTAGGTTCCAGAGATGGCATCAAACCGAATATGGCCGTAACAACCATAGAGGGGTTGATCGGTCTTGTAAGTTCAGTAACCCCCAGTTCGGCAGCTGTTACTCCAATTACAGAACTGGACGAAGCATCACCAACGTTCAACTCCATTGCAGTGACGATTATGGGTCGTGAGAATGAATCATTTGGTGTTCTGAGCAGCTACAACAAGGAAACGTCTAGAATCGTTATGACGAAAATCGCCGAAGACGATAAAATGGAATTTCAAGATACAGTTATTACTTCTGGCCTAGGCGGAATTTATCCAAGAGGACTCGTTGTCGGAACGGTTGAAAACAAGCAGCTTGGCGACTTCGGACTTACATATACGGCATCGGTCAAGCTATCAGCAAGTTTTGATCATCTGACTGAGGTATTTGTTGTTCAGGTCCCTGAAATGGAGGATGCCGAGAAATGAGCTTGAACCGAATCATCCTGCTCATGTTGCTCTTGTTTGTTGTCGAGGGAGCAGTGATGCCGTGGATTATTCCAGCCGGCTTCGGTCAACGGATCATTCCTCACTTTGTATTTGTAATGGTCATCTTCTCAGGTCTATATAGCAGAAGGCATCTTGCACTCATGCTTGGCATAAGCTTCGGATTGCTTCAGGATATTGTATACTTTGGTCATCTGCTTGGAATTAATGCGTTTATTATGGGTCTAATGGGTTACTTTACTGGCGTATTGCTGGAGCATCGACGTTCAACGCTTATGATGGCGATTTCTGTTGTGGGTTTTGCCTGCATTCTATATGACAGCGCCATATATTTCATTTACAAAGCATTTCGAATTACGAATGAAAGTTATGCATGGGCTCTTATCGATCATATCCTTCCTAGTTTATTTTTACAGCTGGCGTTTGCACTCTTGTGTTATGTACCGGCGCGAAAATGGTTTGAAGGGCAGACATTGGTCAAAGCAGAGAAGGATGAGGAATAAAATATTGCTGCAGGCAGGATTTTGCCCAGCTTAGCAAGAATCCATTAGGTTGGGGAGGGACGAACGTGACCGATAAGCAGCATATTATTATTAAGGGTGTAAAAGAAGGTCTCGTGTTCCTTCTCGACGATAAATGTGAATTTGCGACGCTTCTAGATGAATTGCAATACAAGCTGGAGAAGACGCATCAGCAGTTGCTCACAGGTCCCCTTGTTCACGTTCAGGTGAAGCTTGGATCCAGGCAGATTTCTGATGATGATAAAGATCGCATCAAAAACGTGATACGTTCACAAGGAAACCTAATGGTTCAATCTGTTGAGTCTGAAGCGCCTAAGATCGATCCTCAGCTCGGACAGCAACCTAATCTGCAAGTGCTCACGTCTATTATACGCTCAGGCCAAACTTATGAGCATGATGGGGATTTACTTTTAATCGGCGATTTGAATCCGGGCGGTACTTTAATGTGTACAGGTGACATCTATGTGCTGGGTGCATTGCGCGGAACCGCGCATGCTGGGATTGGCGGGAGGACGGACGTGATTATAGCGACTTCACTCATGCGGCCAACTCAGCTCCGCATTGCGGATGTAATCAGCAGGCCGCCAGAGGAATGGATGACCGGCGATGCCTCTATGGAGTTCGCCTTCTTAAGCGAAGGTAGAATGCAAATTGATAAGCTAGCGCAATTATTCCGCATACGGCATAATCCTATAATGTTTAAAGGAGTGTAGAATATGGGAGAAGCGATTGTTGTAACATCAGGGAAAGGCGGCGTCGGCAAGACGACCACTTCGGCGAACCTGGGTACCGCGCTAGCTTTACTTGGTAAGAAGGTTTGCATGGTTGATACAGATATTGGACTTCGCAATCTGGATGTGGTTATGGGACTTGAGAACCGAATCATTTATGATTTGGTTGATGTTGCCGAGGGCCGCTGCCGCTTGAATCAGGCGCTCGTAAAGGACAAGCGCTTTGAAGAGCTGTATATGCTTCCTGCTGCACAGACGAAGGATAAGGATTCTGTTACGCCTGAACAAGTTCGAAATATGATTTTAGAGCTCAAGAAAGAGCATGACTATGTTATTATTGATTGCCCAGCGGGGATTGAACATGGCTTTCGAAACGCAATTGCAGGTGCCGATCGGGCTATCGTGATTACTACACCTGAGAACGCTGCGGTGCGGGATGCCGATCGTGTAATCGGACTGCTTGAGCAGGAGAAAATACCAAGTAAGCTGATCATTAACCGGATTCGTCAAAATATGATGAAAACCGGGGAAATGTTGGATATCGATGAAATTTGTCAAGTGCTGGCAGTTGATTTGATCGGAATCGTACCTGATGATGAGAAAGTTATTTCTGCTGCAAACAGCGGAGAGCCGACAGTTATGAATCCGGCTTCACGTGCCGCAATCGCCTACCGGAACATCGCACGCCGCATACTTGGCGACATGGTTCCTCTCATGCTGCTTGATGAGAAGGCGGGAGCGTTCAAACGTTTCCGTAAGTTCCTCGGAATAGGATGATTACGACTTGCTTAACAAATTAAAAAAGCTGGATTGGGGAATTTTGATAATCTTAGTTTTCCTTATGATTATCAGTATCGTACTTGTCTATAGTGCAACTGCAAATAATCCAAAGTACGCCGGTCATGAGATCAAACAGCTGAAGTTTTACGGCTTGGGCTTTTTTGTAGCTATCGCAGCCACCTTATTTGATTATCGTATCGTTCTCAAGAGCTGGCATGTCCTTTATGGCATAGGGGTTACATTGTTGATTCTTGTTTATTTCTTTGGAGCGGTAATCAATGGGGCTAGAGGATGGTTTCAGTTTGGAGCCTTATCGTTTCAGCCTGCGGAAATGGTCAAAATTATACTCATTATCGGTATCGCTTATATTATGGGACGACGGCAAGGCGATCGGCTGACGTTCACACAAGATTTGCTTCCGATTGCAGCATTTGCTTTATTGCCGTTTATGCTCGTAATGATTCAGCCGGATCTCGGCAATGCGATCATATACGTAGTCATCGTGTTGGGGATGTTATGGATTGGGAATGTCAAATATTCTCATGTCATTACAGGGATTACCGTCGTTGTTGTAAGTCTTGTCCTTTTTGTTTCTCTGTTCAACACATTCAATCAAGAAATTTACAATTACTTGAAAGAGAATGAAATGGGACATTGGCATAAAAGGATTAATACATTCATTAATCCGGAGACGGCAACTGCAGATGACAAACATCAATCGGAAAATGCACAAATTGCAATCGGTTCAGGCGGTTTAAACGGTGACGGTTATTTGCAAGGCGATATGAAAAATGGCGGTTTTGTACCTTATCCGTATTCTGACTCGATTTTTGTTGTTATTGGCGAGGAATTTGGTTTTCAAGGCGCAGCCATCTTATTGCTTCTGTATTTCCTGCTCATATATCGGATGATTATTATTGCTTTTAAATGTTATGATTTGCGAGCCTCGTACATTATTATTGGCATCGTGTCCATGTATGTGTTCCAGGTGTTCCAAAACATCGGAATGATGATTGGAATTATGCCAATTACGGGAATTACGCTGCCGTTTATTAGCTATGGAGGCACATCACTACTGCTTAATATGCTGTCAATCGGACTTGTATTCAGCATTAAGGCACATCAAGAAA
>NZ_JBFRDK010000107.1:0-22776 GCF_052113545.1 Paenibacillus sp. TAF43_2 | reverse complement strand
GGTCTCTGTTACGCTGGCAATAAGAGACTTTATTTGCTCGGTTGATCTTCCTTCCATCATCTGAATCGTTACGATTGGCATATCTAATGATTCTCCCTTACAAGGCAACTTGCTTAGAAGGGGTATTCAAATAGTCGGAAATGTCAATGTAATCGTATCCGTGTGCATCGGCAACCGCTTTATAGGTTACAATGCCTTCAGCAATATTAATTCCTCTAGCAATGGCTTTGTTGTCTAGAGCAGCCTGCTTGTACCCTTTGTTGGCAATTTGTACGCCATAAGGAATCGTTACATTAGTTAAAGCAATCGTAGAAGTTCGAGCGACGGCACCAGGCATGTTCGCAACGGAATAGTGGATGACACCATGTTTTTCATAGGTAGGATTGCTGTGTGTAGTAATACGATCCACCGTTTCAATAGAACCGCCTTGATCGATGGCAACGTCGACGATAACTGACCCCGGCTGCATCGTTTTAACCATTTCCTCGGTAACTAAGCGAGGAGCCCTCGCTCCTGGAATAAGAACAGCACCGATTAAAAGATCAGCCTTTTTCACCGCTTCTGCGATGTTATAGCTATTGGACATTAGCGTTCGAATACGCCCGCCAAACATATCGTCAAGCTGCCGAAGGCGATCTGGACTTACATCGAGTACGGTAACAGAAGCACCGAATCCGACAGCGATCTTAATCGCATTTGTACCAACGATTCCGCCGCCGATAATGACCACCTCACCAGGCGCTACCCCAGGCACGCCGCCTAATAAAACACCTTTTCCGCCATGCGGCTTCTCAAGGAATTGGGCACCGATCTGGATCGACATCCGTCCGGCAACTTCACTCATCGGCATGAGCAGCGGCAAAGCTCCATTATCGAATTGAATTGTTTCATAGGCGATGGCCACGACCTTGCGATCGACCAATGCTTTCGTTAACTCTGCTTCTGGAGCAAGGTGAAGATAGGTATATAATAATAAGCCTTCACGAAAATAAACATATTCTTCTGCAAGCGGCTCTTTCACTTTAATAACCATTTCTGCAGACCAGACTTCCTGAGCAGTGGACACAATTTTAGCTCCTGCGGCTAAGTAGTCAGCGTCCGAGAATCCGCTGCCTGCTCCTGCTTGCGCTTCTATCCAAACCTCATGACCATTGTTCAAGAAGGCCGTTACTCCGGCTGGTGCAATTCCGACACGGTTTTCGTTGTTTTTAATTTCTTTTGGAACCCCGATAATCATCTGCTTTTCCATCCCTTCAACCAATTTTGTGCAAACAAGTTGACGCAGCATCAATATAAAATAAATATGACAAAGTGTCAATATTATTGTGCAAGAATGCCAAAAAGGCATACCGAGCCCTTATAAGTAAAGAGCGTCGGTATACATAGTTGTGATGGTATTCGCAATTTCTTCGAGAGTATATTGGTGTCTGTTATGAACAATATCCCATTGATACATTTCATTCGAATAGAACCATTGGCATGCAACGAGCTCTGCTTTTAAGTCTGTTCGAGCTAAACCATGCTGCTGAGAGTAGGTGATGTCAGTCGTTATGCTTTGAATAAGCTTGTGTCGTATTTCTTCCCATTTTGTATTTACCGCGGATGAGAGTCCCATAGCTTCAGCAAACACTTTCATCATGTCTCGTTCTGATTCGGCTATTTGGAAGAAGGTGAGTACTTGACTCTTAATGACCTTTTTAGCCTCTTCTTTGGATGTCGGTTGGAAGGAGATATTCGCGATATCAAAAAACTGCTGCATGACGTCTTCCATCAATACGATTAGAAAATCATCTTTTCCGGTAAAATGGGTATAGGCTGTACCATAACCGGTTTTTGCCAATTTAATAATTTGATTAATTGTACTGTTCTGAAAGCCTTCTTTTAAATAAACGGTTCTGGCTGCTTTTAAAAGCTTTTGCCTCGTTTGCTGCGATCTAAGGTGTCGACCGTCGATATCTTTTATTTCGTTTTCCATATAGGATCTCAACCTTTCAAGAGAATATTGCCTGTAGAGTACTATACATTCTAGTCGAATGACATCCCTATTGTAAATATAAAAAAGAATGGCGGTTCATCGACTATCATTCAAAATCAAATTTGCATAATTCTTATTGACATGATGTCATAATCATCATAATATGATAGATATCCAAGCTGAAAGTTTACAAAGGATGCACAATTTGTAAGCGGTTTATTTAAATAGTATACCTCATTTGGGATTCGATGGTGTTTTTTTTCAAAAAAACTGACATCTCGTCATCTTTATTCCCAGCTCATGCTTTTCTACTTAGAATGATATCCCTTTTATAAGGAGGTTTCAAATCATGCGAATCGATACGCATACGCATATTATACCTGAGCAGCTTCCCGATTTTTATCAGAAATACGGGGGAGATCGATGGCCGATATTAAATCGAACATGTACTTGCGGTGCTACGATTATGGTAGCCGGCAAATCATTTCGTGAAGTAACGGATCAAGTATGGAGCCCCAAAAAAAGAATAGAGGATATGGATAGGGAAAACGTCGATATGCAGGTTTTGTCTCCAATTCCAGTTACCTTTTCTTATTGGGCACCATTAGATGAAGCAATAGAGATGTCACGCATTCAGAATGACTTTATAGCTGAAACGGTCGCGCAGCATAGAAACCGTTTTGCCGGGCTCGGTACCGTCCCGATGCAGGACGCTGATGCCGCTATTCGTGAAATGGATCGCTGCATGCATGAGCTTCATTTAAATGGAATTGAAATCGGCTCCAACATAAATGGCAAAAATTTAGACGATCCTTCCTTTATTGCATTTTTCCAAATGGCTGAAGAATGGAAGGTCCCCTTGTTCATTCATCCATGGGAGACACTCGGAAAAGATAGAACGCCAAGGCATAATTTCATGTATACGATAGGCATGCCAAGCGAAACGGCTCTAGCGGCAGCTACTTTTGTTTGGAGCGGCCTAATGGAGAGATTCCCAGATTTGCAGGTTTGTTTTGCTCACGGCGGCGGATCGTTTCCCTATATTCTGCCAAGGCTTGATCAAGGGTGGAACGTATGGCCGCAGCTTCGTTTAACAACGCATCCGCCCAGCTATTATGCCAAAAAAATGTTTTATGATTCTTTAGTGTTCGATCCTCTTAACCTCAAATTCATGATAGATAGATTTGGTCATGAACAAATTATGATGGGCTCTGATTACCCCTTTTTGCTAAGGGAGGTTCCTCCAGGCCAGGTCATCGAACAAAGCCTCAACTTAACCGAAGAAGAAAAGGCCGCTTTATTTGGCGGAAATGCTGCAAAATTCTTTCGTATCGGAGGTTCACCGCGTGATTCAATTTCGCAAAATAAATAAACATTATGGCTCGAACCACGTCCTGAAAGATATTGATCTAAACATCAAAGAAGGAGAAGTGGTTGTCATCATTGGTCCATCAGGATCTGGAAAAAGCACGCTTCTGCGCTGCATTAACCGATTGGAGAATGTTACTTCTGGAGAACTTGTTGTGAATGGCCATAAAGTGAATGACAAGCACACGAATATTAATGTCATGCGGCAAGAGATTGGAATGGTATTTCAGCATTTTAATCTATATCCACATAAATCAGTTATTGAGAACATCACGCTTGCACCTATCAAAGTACGAGGCATGCCAAAGAACGAGGCTGAGAAGCTGGCTATGTATTACCTTGATAAAGTTGGGATAACGGAGAAAGCAAATGTTTTCCCCTCCAAACTATCAGGCGGTCAGCAGCAAAGGGTTGCTATTGCAAGGGGACTTGCAATGAAGCCGAAAGTCATGCTTTTTGACGAACCGACATCTGCATTAGATCCTGAAATGGTTGGTGAAGTTTTAGACGTCATGAAAGCGCTAACACGAGAAGGCATGACTATGGTTGTGGTTACGCATGAAATGGGCTTCGCACGTGAAGTAGCCGATCGCGTTATATTTATGGATCAAGGTCAGATCGTTGAAGAAGGAAAACCTGAACATTTCTTTTCCAGTCCAAGTGAAGACAGAACGAGATTGTTTCTTAGTCGAATTCTGGTTCATTAATAAAAGGGAATAAGGGGGATTTACGTATGAAGAAATGGCAGAAGAATTTAAGTATAACGGTTGCATCGGTGTTGCTTACTGTTAGTCTGGCTGGGTGCGGAGGTAAAGCAGAACCGGCATCAGGCAAGGATCAGAAAAAAATTTCCGTCGGAATTGGCGCAGATGCTTTTCCATTTGGTTATGTTGACACGGGAGATAACAAAACCAAAGGTTTTGACCTCGATATTGCAGCAGCTATCGTAAAAGACATCACGGGCTCGGAAGACAATATTGAATATGTTGAAGTGAATGGTAAAACAAGAATACCGATGCTCAAAAATGGCGACATCGATCTGATCGTTCGGACGATGACAATTACAGAAGAGAGAAAGCAGGAAGTGGATTTCTCTGATCCGTATTTCAGTGCAGGGCAATCACTGCTCGTGCCGGAGAATTCAGCAATTACAAGCATTGCAGATTTAAAGGGCAAGAAGGTTATCGCTGTTAAAGGAACGAGAGACGGCAAAGTAATTGAAGAAAAATCACCGGAAGCAGTCGTATCTGAATATGAGAACCTTGGCGAAGCGTTTACGGCGCTTAGCACGGGCAAAGGTGATGTGCTAACGACTGACAATGCTATTTTAATGGGACTTGCCTTGGAAAACCCGGGATATAAACTAGTTGGCGGTGTTATTGAAGATCAGCCATGGGGAATCGCAGTGAGAAAAGGCGATAAAGAAATGCTGGATAAGGTTAATGCTTCGCTAAAAAAATTAAAAGAAACCGGTGAGTACGACAAAATATATGAAAAATGGTTAAAACAAAAACCAGAATAATGGCAGGAGGGGACGAATGCGTTCATTCGTCCCTTTATCTCCTTAGACATCTAGAAGCGGAGAGGACTGAGTTAGATGTTGGATTTTTCAATTTTACTTGAATACAGGGAACAATTTTGGGCTGGTTTTCTAACAACGCTTCAGGTCAGTCTGCTCGCGCTGCTATTAAGTTTAGTGATTGGAACGATCGTTGCCGTCATGAAGATTTCTCCCGTGAAGCCCGTTAAGGGCTTGGCGACGATGTATATTGAATTTATTCAAAATACGCCCTTGCTCATACAAATCTTTTTCTTCTATTTTGGTTTACCGGCGGTAGGGATCCAATTAAATGCCTTTGTAAGCGGAACGCTTGGATTAGCCGTATATTCGGGTGCCTATATTGCAGAAGCGATTAGGGCAGGAATTCAAGCAGTACCTCATGGGCAGGTTGAGGCGGGGCGGGCATCAGGACTTACTTACATTCAAACGATGCGACATATTATTTTGCCGCAGGCGATTAAAGTTGTTATCCCGCCTCTTGGCAATCAATTTCTAAATTTGGTGATGGGCTCTGCTATTCTGGGATCGATATCCGGCAAGGATCTTATGTATTACGGGGACATTATTTCATCAGATACGTTTATTGTATTTGATGTATACATTTTTGTAGCTATTTTCTACTTAATATTGACGCTTCCGCTCAGTCTCTTTATCGGCTATCTAGAACGGAAATTATCGGCGAGCGATTAGAAAGGAGAGCTGTCATGGATTTCATAGGTGCTTACTCAGCGAATAATCTTCTTTACTTACTTAAAGGATTTTTAGTAACGATTGAAGTATCAGCTCTCTCTATTGTATTAGCCTTCGTATTTGGTACGATCATGGGCATTATTAGATATGCCAAAATTCCTATTATTGCGAGAATCATTGCTCTCTATGTAGGTTTAATTCGCAACATTCCGCTTCTGCTCGTCTTTTTCTTTATCTTTTTTGCACTGCCGGAAATTGGCTTAAAGCTGGACGTGTTTACCGCATCAGTTGCGGGCTTGACGATTTATGCGTCAGCTATGTTATGTGAAATTGTCCGCAGCGGTTTAAATTCCATTTCTAAGGGGCAGGTGGAGGCTGCAAGGGCTTCCGGCTTAACCTATGTCCAAACGATATGGCATATTATTCTCCCGCAAGCGCTAAAACGGATGATTCCGCCTATCGTCAGCGAGTGTACTTCTATTCTCAAAGGCTCATCGCTTGCTATCGTAATCACACTCCCAGAAATGATGCGAAGTGCACAAATTATTTATAACTATAATGTTAAGTTTGTTATTCCAATTTTAATGCTAGTCGCTATTCTTTACTTCATCGTCAATTATACGCTTTCTTTACTTGCACGCAGATTGGAAAGACGATTAACGATTTAATGTTGTGTGATCGATAGGGGAATGATGACTGAAAATGAGTCTTGGCGAATGGTAATTTCGACAGACTCTTATTTGTCGTTGCAGCTTTTTTTCAGAATAAAAGAATGACAAAAAAATGAAATCAATCATATTGACACTGTGTCACATTCAATATATTGTTAGGATGATTCTGGAATTACATCTGATGTTTTTGAAGGAGGCTGTTAAAGGGGCTGAATACGTTCGAGCTAAGAACAGCATGAATGTTTTGTCAGGGTTGCTCGATCAGATCAATTGCAAGCGTTTCCAAAAGGTGATGAATATTTTATTCCTGGAGGTTTTGAACTGATGAAAAAAGCGGTCAGGCAGCGAATTTTTAGTAGTGTTCTCCTCGTAACTGTTGTTAGTACGCTTATCTTTCCGTCTTTACCTATCTTTGCATCCTCTGATACAACTGCCGTTAAGGCAGAATCCAATTCAGGCGCCTATGTTGCGAAGCGCACAGGCGTCAACGTGAATGCACCTGATGCCGGACAACCGTATCCAGTAGACGAAACGCATAAAAGATTGCCGGGTGAGCCCGCCGAACCAGCAGAAGGCAGCTGGGGTTACAATGTAGAGACTGGCGTATTTACTCATCCGACGGTCATGCCGGAAAATGAAGGACCACAGCCGTTCAACGGCAGCTTGCCTTATCTAGACTTGAATCAATATATTAAAAACATGAAGGTTGAAGCCTTCTATCCATTCGTAGCGGGGTACGGACACAGCTGGCAAACATCCTTTGATTTGGATGGACGTCGCTATTTGTATGACTATGAGACCAATCAATACAATTTGTTTGATATAACGGATCCGCTAAAGGCCGAGCTTATTACGACAAAATGGATCGATAAACAAGCGGGTGAACATCAATTTGGCCCATTTAACGTGAAGTACAACGAGGAATTAGATAAAAATTTAGCTGTTCAGTGCTATGAGGTTCCGCGCTACGGCAAAATAACGAATAAGTACACGAATCCAGACGAAGTAAAGGCAATTCGCGACTTTGAAATGCTGCGCGGCTTCCGAATTTACGAGGTGAACGGCCCGAACTGGACGGATTGGAAAATTCTTTCCGAGACGCCGCTTGATTCAAGCGCTTACTCCAAAGATAAGCCTCAGCAGGGATCTGGATGCCAAGATATCCCAGTCTATTCCGGCGATAAATATTTATTTGTTGCAGGTGCTCCAGACGACAGCTACGCGAACACAGAATATAAAACCTATCTTTATTCAGGTGCACAGCTTGTCTATGACATCTCTGATCCAACAAAACCAAAGCAGCTATCGATTTGGTCAGTACCTGGACAACGCATTGGCGAAGAAGCACAATATAATCTAAATCCGCGAGCGGGTAATAAAACAAGCTGGATGGGATCGCGAATGCCGTTGTTTATTCCGAAGACAGTAGAAGAAGGCGGAAAATACGGTTATGCAGCGATGGGGGGATTAGGCTTCTACATTGTAGATATTTCTGATCCGAACAATATGAAGACGGTATCGCATCTTGAAATGCCGATGAGCTTTGCAGGCACTGAGGGCGATAATATCGACGTCAGTAAAGTAGAGACGACAGGCATGGTTTATTACAGCGGTTATCCGCTCAGCGAGGATTGCCATGAGCCGTATAAAGAAATTTACGCAATTGATGTTAAAGATCCGCTAAATCCGAAAATAGCAACGATTATGCCGCGTCCAACGCCGCCGGCAGATGCGCCGTTTACGGACTATTGCCAGCGTCGAGGCAGCTTCGGACCGAAGCGTACCGGCTATGCTGAAATTCAGCCAGGTACGCCAAGCCAACAATATATGCCCTATGCATTCTACAATGCAGGCATTCAAATGTTTGATCTTAAAGATCCGTTAAAACCAACGATTGCTGCTTATTTTGTGCCGAAAATGTCAGGCGAATTGACTGACGATGAAGGTAAAAAGTATATGAGCGATCAATCTGATCCCGTGCATGGCACCTTTGTAGAATGGGATCGCCATTTAATTTGGGTGTTCTCTGGTCATGGGATGTACGTCCTTTCTTCGCCGCTTCTTGGTGATCCTGTTAGCGGACTGCCTAAGGCGAGTCTCCAGCTTAACGGTGAGGCGGCACTTCCTTTGGCGGCACAGCCTTTTAGCAAAGATGGTTCAACGCTCGTTCCCTTACGTACTATTTTTGAGAAATTAGGTTATGAAGTGAAATGGAATGGTGCTTCCAAGACGGTAACGGGGACAAAAGACGGCGTTACCATTCAACTGCAGATTGGGCAGAAGGAAGCAACGGTGAATGGAGTGAAGAAACCGATGGCTGCTTCTTCAGTCATGGTGGGCGGTACAACGTATATTCCGATCTCCTTTATTGAACTAGCAACCGGAAGTAAAGCCGTGTGGAATCAGGATGATAAGGCGATTGTTGTGACTAGTATTTAAGATGATTTGGCAGGGAGAAGACCGCAGTAGTGCCGATTGGCGACGCGGTCTTTTCCCTTTTTTAATGCGCTTTCAAATAAAACTGACATATCGTCAATATTAATATTGACACGATGTCGACATTATCTTATAGTGAAAACAAGATCAGCTTTTATCCAAAAAATATCGATTTGAAGGTGAGGGTTTATTATGGCAACTGCTAAATCATTAACCGCTTTTAATCTTTTGAAATGGATTGAAGATAACAAGGAGCAGCTCAAACCACCCGTTAATAACAAGGTAATATGGGAAGATTCTGAGTTTATTGCCATGGTGCTTGGCGGGCCGAACAGACGCAGAGACTTTCACATTGATCCGTCCGATGAGTTCTTCTATCAAGTGAAGGGCTCTTGTTATGTGGAATGTATTACCGAGGCTGGCGAGCGTAAGGTTGTTGCCGTTAATGAAGGCGAAGTATTCATGCTGCCGGCAATGGTACCGCATTCACCGCATCGTGTGGCTGACACGTTTGGCATCGTTATTGAGCGCAAACGCGACAAAGGGGAGCTAGAGGATTTTGTATGGTTTTGCGAGAGCTGCAATCACGAGATGCACCGCGTTACCGTACAGTTAACCGATATTGAAACACAGGTAAAAGGAGCGATCCACAGCTTCAATTCAAATATAGAAGTGCGTACTTGCAAATCATGCGGACATGTAATGTCTGAAGAAGTTAAGGAATGGAAACCAGAATAAGAAGGTGACTTAGGTGGAAAATCAAGCGCTGGCAACACCGGAAGAAAACTTGCAAAAGCTTGGCATTACGCTTGGCTCCTCACGTCCGCTGGTAGGCAATTATGTAACCTGCGTTAGGGCGGGGAACCTGCTCTTCACAGCAGGTCAGGGGGTAGATGAGTATCATGGAAAACTGGGCAGGGATTTAACCGTCGAGGAAGGTTATCTGGCTGCACGGCAATCGATGATTAATTTATTAAAAGTCGTGAAGCAGGAGCTCGGCGAGCTTAGCAAAGTGAAACGTGTGGTCAAAATTTTAGGTTTCGTAAATAGCACAGAAGATTTCACGCAGCAGCCGAAAGTAATGAATGGCGCATCTGACTTGCTGGTTGATGTTTTCGGAGATAAGGGCAAGCATGGAAGATCCGCGGTTGGAATGGCGCAGCTCCCAAACAATACAGCCATTGAAATTGAAATGACTCTCGAAATTGAAGAGTAGGAGGGCTGTAGATGAATCATGACATTATAGCAAATCCTGCTGTAAAAGATGCGAAGCTATTTATCGGCGGCGCATTCGTAGATTCCATTTCGAGTGCCACATTCGATACGATTAATCCGGCAACGAATATGAAGCTGGCCTCAGTGGCAATGGCGAATGAAGCAGATACGATCAGGGCGATCGAGGTAGCGCAGAGAACGTTCGAAAGCGGCATTTGGAGCCATATGACAGTAGAGAAAAGAGCCGAAATTTTATGCCGCATGTCCGATTTGATTATGCAAAGGCATCAAGAAATTGCGGTACTAGAAACACTTGATGTCGGCAAGCCGATTAAAGAAAGCCGTGGCTTTGATATACCGAGAGCGGCATCGAATATGAGATTTTTTGCCGAAATGGCACTCTATCATCATGCTGAAAATTTTGAAAAGCAAGGCATGATGTCCTATACCAAATATGCACCAGCGGGCGTAACCAGCATCATTATTCCTTGGAACTTGCCCTTCATGCAAATGACCTGGAAGGTATCGGCAGCACTTGCAGCTGGCAATACGGTTGTTGTTAAACCAGCTTCGAACACACCGCTCAGTGCTTTTGTTCTTGGGGAAATTGCAAATGAAGCTGGGCTTCCTCCGGGCGTATTGAACATCATTGCCGGATCAGGCAGCACGGTTGGCACAATTATGGCTTCCCATCCTTATGTTCGCCGAATTTCATTCGTCGGCGAGTCGGGTACAGGTAAGACGGTCATGCGAAATGCAGCAGAATCATTGATTCCAGTTTCTCTCGAGCTGGGCGGCAAATCAGCTAATATCGTTTTTGAAGATGCTGATTTGGATGAAGTTGTGAAAGGCTCAATCGATGCCATCTACCGTAATCAAGGACAAATCTGTCTTGCCGGCTCACGTATGCTGCTTCATGAAAGCGTATACGATACGTTTTTGGAAAAATTTATTGCAGCTGTTAATCAAATAAAAGTAGGTATGCCGCTTGACGAAGAGACGGATATGGGGGCACTCGTATCCAAATCACATCTCGAAGAGGTCCACAGCTATGTGGAGATAGGACTCGCTGAGGGTGCGAAACTCGGCTGCGGAGGCACACGCGTCGAAGGGCTTGGAAATGGCAACTTCTATAAGCCAACTGTGCTTTATGATGTAGACAACAAGATGCGAGTTGCGCAGGAGGAGATTTTTGGACCGGTTCTCGTGGTCATTCCATTCAAAACAGAAGAAGATGCGATTCGAATAGCAAACGACTCGATTTATGGACTTGCTGGCGTCGTTTGGACGAATGACCTGCGCCGCGCACATCGTGTGGCCGCTTCTGTAAACTCCGGATTGTTTTGGATTAATTGCTGGTATTTCCGCGATCTGCGTACCCCATTTGGAGGCTCGAAAGCTAGTGGAATCGGCCGTGAAGGCGGTCGTCATAGCTTTGATTTCTATACAGAAGCCAAATCGATCACGATGAAGCTATAAGGAAGATGGTGACGATATCGTCACCATCCGCTTTATTTTTAGGAGGAAAGAGAGGACATTTACTATGAACCCAATCATCAATACGCTGGCAAGTGAACTATTGGAAGCGGAAGCGACAAAAGTGGCTATCGCACCTTTTACTGAACGTTATTYGGAAATAACTGTAACCGATGCCTATCACGTACAATTGCAGGTCGTCAAGCAAAAGCTGGAGGCAGGTCGTCACATTATAGGCAAGAAAGTTGGACTAACAAGCAAAGCGATGCAAACGATGCTGAATGTCAATGAGCCGGATTATGGACATTTGCTTGATGATATGGAAGTGCAAGATCAAAGCATCGTAAAAGCAAAGGAAATGATCGCACCTCGCATTGAAGCGGAAATCGGCTTCATCCTTGATCGGGATCTGAAGGGGCCGGATGTAACGTTCCTCGATGTGCTGCTAGCTACAAAATATATTGTGCCTACATTAGAAATTATTGATAGCCGAATTGCGGATTGGAAAATCAAGCTGATCGATACGGTAGCTGACAATGGTTCATCGGCAAAAGTTGTGATCGGGAAGAAAAAAACGTCTATCGACAATATAGATTTACGCGATCTTGGAATGATTTTATTTAAAAATGGCGAGCAAGTCGCAACGGGAGCGGGAGCAGCTGCACTCGGACATCCAGCCCATGCGATTGCATGGCTTGCGAACAAGCTTAGTGAATTTGATATTTCATTAAAGGCTGGAGAAATTATTTTGCCGGGTGCTTTGTCAGGAGCGGTTCAGGTTAAAGCCGGAGACCACATCGAAGCACGATTTGGTTCTATCGGGTCGGTATCCGTAGCATTCGAGTAGGAGGACAAACCATATGGGGAAATTGAAAGCAGCTATTATCGGATCTGGCAACATCGGTACGGATTTAATGTACAAGCTGGAAAGAAGCCATTGGCTTACGCTTACAGCGGTAATCGGCATCGATCCGAATTCGGAAGGACTTGAGCGGGCCAAAGGACGCGGATATGCGACTTTTTCGAATGGCATTCAGGGGCTTATCGACAATCCTGAGCTTGCAGACATTATTTTTGATGCTACTTCCGCCAAAGCTCATGTTAAACATAATGAAGTGCTGCAAAAGATGGGCAAAATGGTCATTGATTTAACACCGGCAGCAGTTGGGCCATTCCTATCCCCTGTCGTAAACATGGGCAATCATCTGCAAGCGACGAACGTCAATATGATCACATGCGGGGGGCAAGCAACGATCCCGATCATTCATGCTATAAATGAAGCGGCGGACGTCGTTTATGCTGAGATTGTAGCGACAATCGCAAGCAAAAGCGCGGGGCCAGGCACGCGAGCTAATATCGATGAGTTTACGATTACAACACGCCGCGGTATAGAAGAGGTGGGCGGTGCAGATCGTGGAAAAGCGCTAATCGTCTTAAATCCAGCAGATCCGCCGTTTATGATGCGAGACACCGTCTATTGCGAAGTGAAAAATATGRATGAGGCCGTGATAAGCAAAGCGATTTATGACATGGTTGAACGCGTAAAAGAATACGTGCCAGGCTATCGCTTGAAGCAGGAGCCTATTTTTGATGGAAATCGAGTATCGGTGTTTCTCGAGGTAGAGGGAGCGGGAGATTACTTCGCGCCATACGCAGGCAATCTTGATATTATGACGGCTGCCTCTGTCCGGGTAGCTGAAGATTATGCAAAAAACCGCCTATCAAACCAGTCTAGCGAAACGAATAGCGAGGTGTAAAGGGTGAACCGAAAAAGTAATCAGCCGGTCCAAATTACGGAAGTGTCCTTGCGGGATGGCAGCCATGCGGTTGCACACCAATTTACAGAGGAACAGGTACGGAGCGTTGTTCGTGCGCTTGATGATGCGGGCATGCACAATATTGAAGTCAGCCATGGCGATGGTTTAGGCGGGTCGACTTTGCAGTATGGCCGTTCGCTCGTTGATGAAATGAAGCTGATTGAAGCAGCCGTAGATGAAAGCAAACAAGCGAAGATCGCCGTTCTACTGCTGCCGGGCATAGGGACGGTTCATGAGCTGAAGCAAGCAAGAGCTCTAGGGGCGAGTCTAGTACGAGTAGCAACCCATGTCACGGAAGCAGATGTGTCGGCCCAGCATCTTTATATGGCTAGAGAGCTCGGCATGGAAGCGATTGGYTTCCTGATGATGTCGCATTCCGCTCCCGTAGAAAAACTGGTGGAACAAGCGAAATTGATGGAAAGCTATGGCGCTGAGGCTGTGTATGTGACGGATTCTGCCGGAGCGCTGCTGCCGCATCAGGTTCGTGAGCGAATTGAAGCGTTAAAACAAGCCTTATCGATAGAAATTGGTTTCCACGCGCACAATAATCTGTCTTTGGCAGTTGCCAATACGCTTGTAGCAATCGAAGAAGGGGCAACTCGAATTGATGGCAGCGTGCGATGCTTGGGGGCTGGAGCGGGCAATACCCAAACAGAGGTTTTAATTGCGGTGTTAGATCGATTAGGTCTGAATATCGGGATCGATTTGTATAAAATGATGGATTTGGCTGAGCATATCGTCGGTCCACTTCTTCAGCGCCCGCAAGAAATTGTCACGGGCAGTCTCGTGATGGGTTATGCGGGTGTATACTCCAGCTTCCTGCTGCATGCGGATCGCGCAAGCAAAAGATTTGGCATTGACTCGCGCGACATTCTAATTGAGCTTGGCAGAAGGGGCATTATCGGCGGACAAGAAGACATGATTGTTGATGTTGCCGCAGAGCTGGCGGACAGATATAAGAACGGGGTGTTGTAAACGATGGAGATCACACGCGAAATGGAACAAGAAATCGCAACGTATTTGTACGATGCCGAGAAAGAGTGCAGAGAAGTAATTAAGGTTACAGATCAATATCCAGACTTAACGATAGAGAAGGCTTATGATGTGCAAAAGCAGCTGTTGCAGCGCAAGATTCAAGCTGGCACGCGCTCGATTGGCTATAAGCTGGGGCTGACTAGCAAAGCAAAGCAGGAAATGATGGGTGTCTATGAAGCGATTTACGGTGAGCTGACTAGCGATATGCTAGCTTTGGAATGGGAATCTATCGATTTCAAACAGTTGATTCATCCGAAGGCTGAGCCGGAAATTGCTTTCTTTATAGGCGAGGATTTGCAAGGAACGAATATAACCGGTGAAGATGTGCTGCGTGCAACGCAGTATGTTGCTGCAGCGATTGAAGTAATAGACAGCAGGTATTTGGATTTCAAGTTTACGCTTGYGGATGTTGTAGCGGACAATTGCTCATCGGCTAAATTTATAATTGGCAGCAAAATGGTTCCCGTGCGAGAGTTGAATTTGCCTGAAATCGGCGTTGTGCTCTCGAAAAACAATCAAGTGATGGCTACTGGCGCCGGTGCCGCGGTGCTGGGCGACCCCGCTGTATCGGTCGCATGGGCTGTTAATAAGTTAGGCGAGYGCGGCTTAGGGCTGCGCAAAGGCGATATCGTGCTGAGCGGAGCGATTACGGAAGCGATTGCTTTTCAGCCGGGAGATACAATTCAAGCACAGTTTGCTCATCTGGGAAGCGTATCTTTAAGCTGCGTATAAGCATGGCTTGGAAATGAAAATGACATTCAAACTGATAACAGTTTGGGTGTCATTTTTAGTTTGTTTTGGTTGAGGGGATGCTTACATTTTCATTTTCATTCCTAACGAACTCAGTAGACGCTATTGGGCAGGAAATTGTGTTTTCTGAACGCTAACGAACTCCAGTGGCGTTATTGCTCAAATTGATGTCCAAATGTGAGGTAACTTAGGCAAATAGGGAGTGTGGGGTTCGTTAGAAATTAAAACAAGCCTAATTTGATCAAATAGCGACTGTGGAGTTCGTTAGAACATGCAGGAGGAGGGATGGGGGAGTAGGCTTACCAGATGCGTTTACTAAACGGGGATTGAAACTCATTCCTTACTATTAATAAACTCCGTAATAATGTCTACCGTACCGCTTCAAAAACCCCCGTTCCACTATTTGCGGAGAGGGGGCTGCGTTACATTTGTTATTCGTTTAGTCAACTAGGCAACAACGCCGCGTTTGGCATCAAATGCTTCGTACTGCCTCTCTACAATGATGTTCTTGAGAATTTGTACGGTTTGCCAAACGTCTGCATAGGTCGTGTAGAGAGCAACTGGTGCAAGGCGCACGACGTTCGGAGAACGGTAGTCGGGGATGACATGATTTTGCTTAAGAGCTTTGCATATTCGAATCGCCTCATCGTGCTCCAAGCTGATATGGCCGCCGCGGCGGTCATCCTCTTGCGGATTTGCAAGCACGTAACCAAGACCCGGCAGCTCATGATTAATTAACTCGACCATGTAGCGTGAAATATGCAGTGACTTCTCGCGAATTTGTTCGATTGAAGTCATGTCAAAAATTTCCAATGCTCCAATGAGCGGTGCGATGCTGAATATATGCGGCGTTCCGATTTGATAAGCGCCTGCAGTGTGCTCGACTGTTAAATTGTGCTCCATATCGAATTGCTTGCTTTTATTAGAGCTGTACCAACCCGTTAAACCAGGAACACGGCCAAAATGCTTCTTGTTCACATAAAGAGAGGCAACGCCGCCCGGTCCGCCATTCAAATATTTATAATTGCACCACAGCGCAAAATCCACGTCCCAATCACTGAAATAATGAGGAATAGAGCCTACCGAATGACAGCCATCAAACCCAATTATTATACCTCGAGCATGTGCTTCTGCTGTTAGACGTTTAATATCTAGTAATTGTCCGCTTCTATATAGCACGGTCGGAAGCAGTATGACAGAGATCTCCTCGGACATTGCTGCGATAATATCATCTTCTTCAATCATTCGGCCATCACGGCTGGCTACACGAACCAAATGTGTCTCGGGATCATACCCTTTTAGGCGAAGCTGGCTTTGAAGAGCATAAATGTCGGTCGGAAAATCGAGATCAGTTGCCATTATTTTCGTACGATTGCCTGATGGTTGATAGAAGGTTGACACAAGCTGATGAATATTCGTCGATGTAGAACCTGTAATAATTACTTCCTCCGCATCTGCTCCGACAAGGGCAGCCATCTGCTTGGAAAGGGATTCAGGCAAGAAAAACCATGGGCGCTCGCCCTGGGTCCAACCATCGATCGTTTGTGTTTTCCATGACTCAAGCATCTCAAGCATCGTTCGTTCAGCGCGTTTGGAAATGAGGCCAAGCGAATTTCCGTCTAAATAAATCATGCCGTCAGGTACATAAAACTCTTCGCGCAAATGTGCCAGCTTATCCATATGATCTAATTGTTTGGCGTACTCTAACGAATAATCCTGCGTAATCGCTTTCAATTATGTCACCTCTTCTTGAGTAAATTCTACTATTGTTTAGATAACTATATTATAATTATGACATGGTGTCAATATTATTCAAAATGGTGTACAATCAACAAAACGAGTCGATCAAGTGGCTGGCGTAAATCGTCTTAACATTCATACTCACTTCAGTATATGACGCATATATAAAAACATAGTAAATAATATGTGATTTATGCGTCTTATATAATTATATATTGCGTACTAAATATTTATATGTTATGTATTATATAGATTTAAATCATAACAGGGGGTAATGGTAATGGAGGTTGGAGTGGGCATTAGCGGCACGGGTAGAATTGGCAGATTACTTATACGCAGAGCTTTTTCCAAAAAAATGAAAGGACTGAGGGTTAAAGCGGTCAACTCAACCTATCCTGTTGAGACCATTGCACATTTATTAAAATATGACACGGTACATGGCATCTGGGATGCAGATGTATCTGTACAGGATGGAGATCTCCGGATTAACAATAATAAGATTAAATATTTAACGGAAAAAGATCCGTCGCGGCTTCCTTGGAAGGAGCTGGGCGTAACGCTGGCAATTGATGCGACGGGTAAGTTTACAGATCGTGAAGGTGCATCAAAACATATTGCGGCAGGTGCCGAGACGGTACTGATTACTGCTCCTTGCAAGGGAGCCGACCTTACGGTTGTGATGGGAGTTAACGAGCATCGCTTTGATTCGAATCGACATCGCATTATCTCCGCAGCCTCTTGTACGACAAACTGCGTTGCTCCAGTGCTAGATGTGCTAGATCAAGCTTACGGCATAAAGCAGGCATGGATGACTACGATACATTCCTACACCAGTGATCAGAATCATATGGACAATCCTCACAAAGATCTTAGACGTGCACGTGCATGTGCACAATCCATTATCCCCACTTCAACGGGAGTAGGTAAAGCGCTTACTGATGTATTGCCGCACTTAGCTCCGCTCGTTCAAGGGATCTCGGTACGTGTTCCGACTCCGAATGTATCGCTAGTTGATTTGACTGTTCATCTGGCCAAAAAGACTTCATATGAGGAAGTAAAACAAGCTTTTGTATTTTCCGCTGCGACGAACTTGAAATCTTATCTTGATGTAGTCGATATACCGCTTGTTTCATCGGATTACATTGGAAATGAGTTTTCAGCTATTATTGATGGTTCATCTCTTATGGTGAGCGGAGACCAATTAAAGGTTTTGGCATGGTATGACAATGAGTGGGCTTATTCCTGCAGAGTAATGGATTTGGCGCAATGGGCATGTAACCCACATTCTATCGGGGGTGTTGAGGGATGGAAACAAACCGCTGCAAGGTAAAAATGGGAGTGATACTCTGTAAGCATTGCGATTCAGTCATTGATACCTTGGATACTGAAAAAGTAACGGTCTATTACTTGGAGTGCGGTCAAGCCAATTGCACGAATTACAATTCCGGGAGAAAACAAGGAGGCACGAGTGATGACGAGCAATAGAGTGCTGTTCTTTCATGAAGGCAACGCAGGGATGAAGCATCTGCTCGGTGGAAAAGGTGCGAATTTGGCAGAAATGACGAATGCCGGACTTCCAGTTCCTCCTGGGTTCACAGTTACAACGGAGGCTTGCAGAGCTTATTATGCTGGAGGGCAGCTTTTGCCGGAAGGTCTATTCGTGGAAATTCGGAATGCTTTAATGTTAGTGGAAAAGCTGAAAGGACAATCATTCGGCGGGGATGAGAATCCGCTGCTGGTATCAGTCCGCTCGGGCTCGGTTAATTCAATGCCCGGAATGATGGACACTATTCTTAACCTAGGGCTTAACGATGTTACGGTAGAGGCGCTTGCTCGCCAAACGGGAAACCCGCGTTTCGCTTATGATTGTTATAGAAGGCTCATCCAAATGTTCGGTAACGTCGTATTTGATATTGAAGGTTTATATTTTGAATCACTGCTGCATCAATTGAAGCTAAGCAGATCTATAGAAGATGATAAGGATTTGCCGGCAGAAGCTTGGATGGAATTGATTGTTTCCTATAAACAGTTAATTGAAGCAAAATCACGCCAAATGTTTCCGCAAAATGTTTACACCCAGCTTGAGCTAGCCGTCGAAGCCGTATTTCGTTCGTGGAACAATCACCGGGCAATCGTCTATCGGAAAGCATATAACATTCCAGATTATCAAGGAACAGCAGTAAATATTCAATCGATGGTATTCGGCAATATGGGGGATAATTGCGGAACAGGAGTATTGTTTACCCGAAATCCTTCAACGGGCGCCAAGATGCTCTACGGGGAGTACTTGATCAACGCCCAAGGTGAGGACGTTGTTGCTGGCGTGCGAACACCTCTGCCGATTGCAAAGCTGGAGCAGGAAATGCCAGCAGTATTTAAACAACTTGTAGAAACAGCCGCTAAGCTGGAAGCTCATTATAAGGATATGCAGGATATTGAATTTACGGTGGAGAACGGCTCACTGTTCATTTTGCAGACACGGAATGGGAAAAGAACGGCACAAGCAGCGGTAAAGCTAGCTGTTCATTTTGCCAAGGAAGGCATACTGAAGCGGGAGGAGGCGCTCGCTCGAATAGAGGTGGAGCATTTGGATAAATTGCTTCACCGAGCGATTGATGAGGATGCTAAGCTGGATGTGCTGGCAACGGGACTGCCAGCATCGCCGGGAGCAGCTACGGGGCAAGTTGTTTTTGATGCTGACAAGGCTGAGGAATGGGTGCGCGAAGGCAAAAKGGTTGTGCTTGTCAGCGCAGAGACAAGTCCGGAAGATATTCACGGCGTAATCGCTGCCGAAGGCGTGTTAACAAGCCGTGGGGGGATGACAAGCCACGCCGCCGTTGTGGCACGGGGAATGGGGAAGCCATGTGTATGCGGCTGCGAAGAAGTTCGCATCGATAAAGATCCAGCGTTATTCACTGCCGGTGAAATCACGGTACGTGAAGGCGATTGGATAACGCTGGACGGTTCCACTGGACGCGTAATTTTGGGCGGAGTGACGCTCAAAGAACCAGAAATTAGCGTGGAGCTGGAGGAGCTGCTCGAATGGGCGGATGAAGTGCGCGATTTGGCTGTTCGAACGAATGCCGACACACCGGAGGATGCGGAGAAAGCAAGAGCATTCGGCGCAGAAGGCATCGGTCTATGCAGAACGGAGCATATGTTCATGTCCGCGGAGCGCTTGCCTGTCGTTCAAGCCATGATCCTGGCGGATACGAAGGAGGAGCGGCAACGAGCACTCGATCTGCTTCTCCCGATGCAGCAAAGCGATTTCGAAGGTATATTTACCGCGATGGATGGTTTTCCTGTAACAATAAGGCTGCTCGACCCTCCTTTACACGAATTTTTACCGCATTTGGAGGAGCTGGTCGTGAGACAGCAGCAAATACTCCTAGCTGCAAATGTTCACGAGCATGTCAGCGAAAAGCAAGCATTGGATGCTCTTATACGCAAGGTGCGCAATCTGCAAGAGATGAACCCGATGCTTGGACAACGAGGCTGTCGTTTAGGCATTCTTTTCCCCGAGATTTACGAAATGCAAGCCATTGCGATATTCCATGCTGTAGTGAATTGTAAAAATAGAGGAATTCAAGTTTTACCTGAAATTATGATTCCTCTTGTGGGGCATGCGAACGAGCTGAAAGTGATGCGATTGCTTGTTGAAGGTGCTGCTGATACGGTGCTTGGCCCAAATAAAGAACACATATCATATAAAATAGGGACGATGATTGAGGTGCCTAGAGCGGCGTTAACCGCAGACAAAATTGCCGATCATGCTGACTTTTTCTCTTTTGGTACAAATGATCTGACACAAATGACCTTCGGCTATAGTCGGGACGATGCGGAGGGCAAGTTTCTCAGTCACTATGTTGACCATGAGATATTACCCGTAAATCCATTTCAGGTGCTGGACACCGAAGGGGTTGGTCTTTTAGTCGAATGGGCTGTTCAGAAAGGCCGATTACGTAAACCGCAGCTCAAAACAGGCATTTGCGGGGAGCATGGCGGGGATAAGGAATCGATCTTTTTCTGCCACAACGCGGGATTAAATTATGTCAGCTGTTCCCCTTACCGGGTGCCTCTGGCAAGAATAGCTGCGGCTCAAGCTAAGATGAAATTCGGAAAACAATGATGCACAATGAGCAGCAATATTTAGTCATTTGCTCTGACTCAATTGGCGAAACCGCCGAGGCGGTTGCTCAGGCGACCATTCGTCAATTTAACCCAGAGCAAGTTGCGGTCAGGCGGTTCAGCAATATACGAAGTGTAAATGAGGTTCGGCAAGTTGTTAAGGAAACGGCAGAAAAGGGTGGTTTTATCGCTTATACGCTAGTCCAGCCAGAACTGCGGGAAATGATGAAAGCAGAAGCCACACGATTTCAAATTCGCGCAGTGGACATTATGGGTCCGATGCTTCAGGCGTTTGTGGACACGTATGGAAATACGCCTAAACGACAACCGGGCCTGCTCCATGAAATGAATGAGGATTACTTTCGGAGAATAGAAGCGATGGAGTTTGCGGTCAAATATGATGACGGTCGGGATGCCCGCGGCATGCTGCAAGCCCAGGTCGTTCTGATTGGCGTATCACGTACATCAAAAACGCCGTTAAGTATCTATTTGGCGCATAAAGGCATAAAATCCGCGAACTTGCCCATCATGCCAGAGGTCAATCCACCTATGGAGCTATTCAAAATTCCAAGCCGCCGCATCATTGGACTTACAATGGATGCTGAGCATATTCTTAATATCCGCACGGAGCGGTTGAAAGTGCTTGGACTTCCTACGGGGTCCCAATATGCAACATTTCAGCGTATCATAGAGGAGCTGGAATACGGGCAAGCGTTAATGAAGCAATTAGGCTGCGTCGTTATCAATGTGTCGAACAAAGCGATAGAAGAAACGGCTGGACTTATTATGGACTATATTTAATCTTACAAAAGCGGGAATGTCCCTTAAGGTCTATGACCTTGAGAGACAGTCCCGTTTGCATTTTACTCTGAACAGGGTACCAATAACGCTTGAAGCTCATATACCCATTGAAAAATGCCTGTAAAAATAACGGATTGGACAATAAATGCTAGTTCAGCATCATATTTCGTTTTTGCATCGGTTATCATATTTTGCATGGCCAATGCTTTTTGATCTTCGGAGCAATAACCATAAATATACGTTCCGGCTGGCAATACGGCCATATTGTCTGCCTCGGCAGGCCACTTTTCACAGACACCAAATAGGACAGAATGGTTTTCAGACTGCTCTTTTTCTAATGTCGTCAATATAAATGCTGTATGTTCGAAAATAAATGAATCTCCCTCGCCGCCACTGCTATATTGCATGAGCAGATCCTGCAGCAGTTGGAAATTTTCAATGCTCGGCTGCTGGATAGAAGGAAACGTTAAGATCATTCTTTTTGGAATTTGTTTGCACGAAAAAATATGATCGGAAAGCTGCTCTGGTATGAGTGTCGTACGCGTTTCATACTGTTCTCTCAAAGCTAAAAGCAATTTTTTAGTTTGTTGCAGTTGTTTAATTTCCTGATCTATTTTATCTTCAGTCGCTATCAGACAAGGAATAATATATTCATAATGGTCATTTGCGAACAGCTCTTTTATATCGTTCAAAGGCATACTTCGTTGTTTGCAAAAGTTAATCACGTTCAGATAAACCAATTCCTCATCTGAATAATAGCGATAACCCGTGTGAACATCTACTTTTGCAGGCTTCAACAAGCCAATTCTGTCATAATGCCGTAAGGTTTCTATGGTCGTGCTGCTTCGTTTGGCAGTTTCTCCGATAGAGTAGTATGTCCTCATGTCAATCTGCTCCTATTGACTCTTATGTTACACAAGAGTTTATGATTTTCATTGTAATTAAATTCGATTGATTATACAAACAAGAGCTAAACAGCATGAATCTAGAAAGGAAGAAATTCCAATTGAACAAATGGTATAAGCTCGATAATGCTGCAAAGCTTTTTCCATCCGTTACGAATACAAAAAACACTTCTGTTTATCGAATTTCAGCCGTATTGAAGGATAGAAT